>JABRVX010000011.1 GCA_039961735.1 Fimbriimonadia bacterium | reverse complement strand
CACGTGCCTCGGCCGGGGCGGGGCGGGACGGGATGATGATCGCATACTCCGACTTGCCGTCCGCAGTGAGGGTGAGCGGCCCTGCTGCCGAGCCGGCTGCATTCAGTGCCACCAGGAACGCCATAATCATGTCGTACCTCCTGTCGGGGAGTTAGGCAACGGCGCCCGGACTCCTTGCGACCAGGCTATTCGCTACACACGAGCACGATGTGCACCTCGCCGGGGCCGTGGACACCGAGTGTCACCACCATTTCGATATCCCCCGAACGGCTGGGCCCGCTGACGAAGACGACGCCGGCAGATTGGGGCAGCGCTTGGGCGTTGACAACCAGCCAATCTTCTATCGTGGGCACGATGCGGCTCTCGGCGAGGAGGGCGACGTGGACCGGAGGGAGCAGCGACACCGATCGCGGCTTGCCGGGGCCGGAAGCCAGCACGATGGTGCCGGTTGCAGCGATGCCTGCGTCTGCCCCGGTGATTCCGACGTCGGCACTTACCCAATCGCTCGGCTGCAAAGCGCGGCATCCCGAGCGAGCGAGAACATCCGCGAGACCGGGCTGAGGAAAGGCTGAGGCACCCCAGGTGGCTGCCGTCTGCCAGCCTCTTGCACGAATCAGCGACTCCAGGTGCTGCCAAGCGGCTTGCCATCCCTGGGTGCGGTGTACTTCGGCGAGGAGCGCTCGGGCGTTTCGCTCGAACGCATGGGTCGGGTCGCCCTCGACCTGGAGCACGGGTATCGGCTCGGTTACCTGTTCGCCAACTGGGAGGCCGCGGGCCGAGCGAAGGGCAGTCAGAACGGCTTCGCGTGCGGTCATCGCTCGGGCCCCCGATACAGGGCACGAAAGCTGCGCGGGGCGGGCGCGGGGAGATCTCGGCTTTCCAGCCAGGCGGACGCTGGGCCCGGAAGACCTCGAAGCGAGCCGTCTTCGCCGTGCCATGGGCGGGTGAGGAATCGAGTCGCAGCGAGCCCCCAGCGATAGACGGATGGATGTAGCATGACGTACCGCCACATCTTCATCCCTAGCGACATCATCCGACCGCCCTTCCTTCGCATCGGCGGTTCGGCACGGAGGCGGACGAGCATCTCGGGCAGATCGATTTTCACGGGGCATGCGTCGCGGCAAGCACCGCACAGGCTGCTGGCCATCGGTAGGTCGGGGGCCTCCGCCAGTCCCAACAGCAACGGCGAAATGACCGACCCGATCGGGCCGGGATACACCCAGCCGTATGCGTGTCCCCCAACCCGGCGATACACGGGGCAGGCGTTGAGGCACGCCCCACAGCGAATACAAAGGAGCGATTCGGCATAGTCGGAGTTTAAGATCGCGCTACGTCCGTTGTCTACGATCACTAACACCAGCTCTTCTGGGCCATCCGGTTCGCCCTGCTGACGCGGTCCATGGATGATGGACACGTAGGTACTGACTGACTGTCCCGTAGCCACCCGAGGCAGGAGCTGGACTATGGAGGCAAGGTCTTTCCAAGACTCGACGACCCGCTCGAGACCCATCACCGCAATATGGGTACGCGGCAAGGTAGTAACCATGCGGCCGTTGCCCTCGTTGGTTACCAGCACCAGGCCGCCGGTCTCGGCGACAGCGAGGTTCACGCCACTGATACCCACATCGGCTCGGAGGAACTTCTCGCGCAGGTAGGAGCGCGCGGCGCGCATCATCTCCGCCGGGTCGTCCGTGAGTGGCAAGCCCAGTCGTTCAGAGAAAAGCTTGGCGATGGCATCCTTGGACTTGTGCAGCACGGGGGCGATGATGTGGCTAGGGGTTTCGCCCGCGAGTTGGATGATGAACTCTCCGAGATCGCTTTCGACCACCTCCATCCCGGCGCGCTCCAAATGCTGGTTGAGGCCTGTCTCCTCTGTCACCATGGACTTGCCCTTGACGACGAGTCTGGCGTCTCGGGCGACGCACTCCTGAGCAATCAGTCGGTTGGCCTCTTCGGCGTCCGCGGCCCACAGCACCTTAGCGCCGCGAGACAGCAGGTTTTTCTCCAGGCGTTCCAGTAACTCGGGAAGCTTTCGAAGCGCGCGCACTCTGGCCTCGCGTGCCTGAGTGCGAAGGCGCTCGCGGCCCGAGGTTTCTGCCCATCTCTCCGCGGCTTGCAAGTAGGGACGCATGGCCCCCGCGAAGATGGCTTTTCGCAGGTGGTCATCTGCGAGTGCGATGCGGGAGGCTGGGATGAAGTCCTTGGCGACAGGCTTCATAGCGCCTCTCCGAGAAGTTCTGCGTAGTGGCGTACACGAAGCGAGTGGCCTGCGCGGGCCAGACCGCCGTTCAGATGCATGAGGCAGCCGGCATCGCCAGTTAGCACCACGTCTACGCCAGAAGCCAGTAGTGCAGCAATCTTATCCTCCATCATCGCGGTGCTGATTTGCGGCATCTTCACGGAGAAGAGGCCGCCGAGTCCGCAGCACTCCTCCGAACGCTCGAAGTCCGCCAGTGTAAGGCCTCGAACGTTCTCGAGCAAGATACGTGGCTGTCTCTCGATGCCGCCGAAGCGCATGGCATGGCAACCGTTGTGGAGCGCTACCCGCAGCGGGCTTTCCAGTCTTGCGCCCAGATCGGGCTTGTGCAGCACGTCCACTACGTACTCTGAGAACTCCCAGGTTCGCTCGGCAAGTCCGAGGGCTTCGCCATGCTCCGGTGTGCCATCGAGGAGATGGGGTAGGTGAGAGCGCACATAAGCCACGCAGCTTCCCGATGGTGCAACGATGGCCTCACAGTCCCGAAAAGCGCGAACGAAAGCCCGTCCGACGGCTCGTGCATCGTCCCGGAATCCCGCATTGAACGCTGGCTGGCCGCAGCAAGTCTGGGCGGGAGGAAGTGTGTGTGGAATGCCTAGCCGGTCCAGCACCCGCACCATCCCCATGCCGATGTCCGGATAGAGGCTATCCACCAGGCATGTGGCAAAGATCGCTACCGGCTTTTCGGGCATCTCAGCGCAGGTAGGCAGCAGGGACTCCAGCGTCCACCGTTAGCGCTCCGCCGGTTGTCTTGGCAGAACGGTCCGAGGCGAAGAAGAGGATGGCCTCGGCAAGGTCCTCTGGGTATACCGACAGCTTTAGGGTGGTGCGTTTGCGATAAAACTCCTCCAGCTCTTCGGGCTTGATACCGTAGGCAGCAGCTCTTTCTTCGCGCCACTGGCCTTGCCAAATACTCGATCCATGGAGCACTGCATCCGGGAGTACCGCGTTGACACGAATGCCGAAGGGGCCGCCCTCTTCGGCCAAACATCGAGCGAGGTGTAGCTCGGCTGCCTTGGCGGAACTGTACGCCGTGGCGTTCTTGCCGGCCACCACGCTGTTCTTGCTGCACACGAATACGATGCTTCCGCCGATGCCCTGTTTCTTCATCAAGCGAAAGGCCTCGCGGGATGGTAGGAAGTAGCCGGTGACCAGAATCTCCTGGTTGCGGTGCCACTCGCTCAGCGCGGTTTCTTCTACGGGTGCGCTGGATGCGATCCCGGCGCTGCACACTAGGATATCGAGACCACCGTAGGTCATGACGGCCAGCTCGAATGCCTTTGCAACGGCTTCTTCACTGGTGACGTCGCACTGTACAGCGACCGCCCTTCCCTCGCCATGACGCTTCACGAGATCGCAAGCCACTGTCTCGGCCGTCTCGGCGTTGATGTCTGTCACCACCAGGTTGGCACCTTCTGCGCACAGTCGGTGGGCAGCGGCACGCCCGATGCCGGAACCACCCCCAGTAACGAGTGCGATGCGTCCGGCGAGTTCTCGCGGTGGGGGCGCGAGCTTCAGCTTGTAAAGCTCGAGTGGCCAGTATTCGATCTCATACGATTCCGCCTCGGAGAGCGATAGGAACCCTCCCATCGCGCTGCTACCCCGCATGACGGCCACGGCACGATGGATCAGCTGCCGAGTTACCTCTGCATTCAGCACGTCTTTGCCGAGAGCAAATGCGCCGATACCCGGCACGAATACCACTCTGGGCGCAGGATCGAAGGGCTCGTCGCCCTCGACCTTGTTGCGCTCGAAGTAGTCCAAGTACTCCTCGACATACTTCTCGACGCCATCGCGGAGTGCAGTCTCCAGAGCTTTGAGCCCATCTGCCGGCTTCCACCGGACGAACAGCGGCACGCGCTTGGTGTGCACCAGGTGGTCGGGGCAGGCGGCACCCACCTGAGACACGGGATACGCGTCGAGCGAGTCGGCAAAGGTGAGCAAATCTTCGTGATCGTCCCACTTGGCGATGGCCTTGCGCCGCTTGGAAGCTGCACCCCGAAGCACGGGCAGAATACGAGCTACCACCGCACGGCGCTCGGGCATGGGTTCTATGTCGAAGCCGCCGAACTGCCGCTTCGCCTGCACCTGCTCCCGCACGAACACCTCGGCCTCGTGCACGATGCGGATCGTGTTGGCATAACAGGTCCTCGAGTCGGGGCCCCACGTGACTAGGCCGTGCTTGGCCATGAGCACGCCCTCCACCTGCGGCCCGGACTCTGCTGCGTCCACGATCCACTTGCTCAGCGGAAAGCCGGGACGCACGTAGTCCACCCAAGCCACCCTGTCGCCGTACACCTCGCGAGCTATGTTGCGACCGTCGGGTGCGCAGGCGATGGCAATGATTGCATCGGGGTGCGTGTGGTCCACGCAAGGGTGGGGGACGAAGGCGTGGAGGAGCGCCTCGATGGATTGGCGAGGTCTGCCGGGTTCGAACACGCAACGGCTCAGGTACTCGGTCATCTCCTCGTCGGTCATGCGCTCTCGCTGTCGAAGCGGCAGCATCTCGTCCAGCTTCAGCGCGGCGAAGCCCTTGTCGGTGATGCTGGCTAGGTCGGAGCCGGAGCCTTTGACGTACAGAACGCGGGTGGGCCGCCCTAGGTGATCGGGCACAGTGAGCTTGGAGCTGGTGTTACCGCCGTAGATGTTGACGACGGAGCGATCGGCGGCGAGGAGTCGGGAGCGGTAAACGAGCCCATCGAGGTCAGGCAAGGCATCCCGATCGGCATCGTTCCAGAGGTTCTGTGGCATGAGTGGCCTCCGCAGGGGTTCGGGATGAGTTCGTGCGCATTGTACCGCCGGGCGGGCGGGCAGGTGGTCCGGCGTCCCGACGGCCCGATCAACTCGCCCCGACCGCGAGACACATACCCCAACCTGGCTACAGAACTACAGCAGACGCCCCAGTCGCCCGAACTGAGGGCTCCGGCGAGCCGGCCTAGTTCCGCTCGCGCCAATACTGCAGCAGGTCCGCCAAGCGGCCCCCCGGCGCCCAGTCCCCTTCGATCTCTACGCCAACCCTCACGCCGGGGTCGTGTGCCGGATCGTTGAGCACGCGGGCCAGGATCTGCATTGCAGAGCGGTGGATGGCACGACGGCCAGTGGCAACCAGCTTCCGGTCTGGCGCACTCTCGAAGTCCTCCCCCACCACCCGAAGGAGCGCCGTGACGGAGTTGCCCGTAGCGCAGGTCTTAAGCGCGGTCAGTGCGGTGCTAACCCAGTGCGGGTCGGGGATCGTCGCGTCGATCAGGTTCAAGAGAAACGCCTCGCGCTGATTAGGTTCGAGCACGCTCAAAACCGCCCCCAGGCCCGTGATGTTCACGTGGGCTCCATCACGACCTTGCTTTGCGAGTTCGAGCGTTCTTCCGAGCATCTCCTCGGCGACCTCCCGACTCGGTGTACACGCGAGCATGAGCGACAGTCCGAGCAACGCATTGTTGTCGTCGTCCTGCCGGTCCACCCATGCTCGCAGTACGGGTGCGACTCTGGCTACCCAGAAAGCATCATATCCCGGCCACAGCATGGCCTCGCGCAGGGACTTCTGGGTGTCGTCAGGTCGCCCACCGAACTCTCGGTCGAACTGGGTGGGAGTAGCGAGAGCCGAGACCGGTCGGGCACCCTCCCCACTCTCTCGACCTCGCAACGGACCTTCCAGAAGGCCTCGCGAGCAACGACGATTTCACCAGCCTCGTTCGGGATAAGGACCTCGCCACCACGAGTGAGGGTCACCATGGAGCCGTGGGGCTCGAGGACGTCGAGTTGTATGGGTTCCGAGGTACCGCATGGCCGCACGAAGTCAACGAAGTCGCACCGATGGATCCAGAGGCGGCAAGGTGCGTCCCGAGGGGCTCTTGGTTCCCCAGGGCTGCCATCAGCGAGGACATTAGAGCCGTCAGTAGCAGGGCAGTACCGGACGTTAGCATGGCAGACCTCCTCTACGGGGCCGAAACGAGCTGTTGAGCCGCATCGTTGGTCCAGATGGTGGCACCATAGTCGTCTGCTAACGCTTGCGGTGCTCCGGCCAATCCGGCTGCCGCCACTGTCGAGAGGCCCAGCAGCAGCAAATGCAAAGATGCACCCTCGAGCCTGCGCTCGTGTGAATGGAGACACTTCCCCATCTTCGACCCTCCACAAGTCAATGTGGCAAGCCATGTGGTCGCTGCTGCAGCACAGATTGTACAGCAGTAGTCGAGGGGGGTCAATGGTAATCCAGGATAGAGCCCGCGGTTTTCGCGCACTCGGGCCGTGGCTCGGGGACGCTGGGCAGTTGCTTAGGCGCCAACGACTAGCTTCGGAGCGTGCGGGCGAATCAGGGAGGAGCGACTCGAGTGGGGGCCTGGCACGACCGAGCGTGAGCGTGGTATTCTCGCGTTCGAAACCGGACCATGGAGCGGTCCCACCCCGGAAACCGGCGTCTGACCGGCGGACCGAGACCCCGGTAAGGAGGCACAAGCGTGAAGCAGCAGATTAGCACCGGCACTGCCATTATCATCATCGTGGTGGTCCTTCTGGTCGTTGGAGCTATCGTCTGGAAGGCTCTGGATTCTGGTGGCGGCGGCGGCGGCAAGCTGAAGATCGAGCAGGCTCCCTCGGCACTCGAGCAACAGAAGGCCGGCGAGACGGGGGACGAGTAGAAGGTTCCTGTTTCGCTCAGCGAATCCTAGTAGCGCTCGAACGCTTTCGACGGGCCTCGCCGCAACTCGTCGGCGAGGCCCGGTTCTTCATGGCGCGGTCGGCAGGGGTGCGATGCTGCGATCTTGGCAACCCACTGCGAGCGCTCCGGCCGTACGGTGGCGATGCTCTGCCGCCTGTGAACTGCGGGCTGGGTACTCTCGCCGAGCACGCAATGATGCGCGGAGAGCGCATAGAGGTTATCCGGCCGTATACGCAGTTGCCGAGGCACCGAGACTACGGCGATAATCCGTGGTTCCGGCGTCGTGGCACGGGCGTCCCGCCCGTGGTGAAGACCATCGCCGGGACGGCGATGCCACCGCACATCCATACCATCGCCGGGACGGCGATGCCACGATGCCACGCACATCCACACCATCGCCGAGACAGGGGGCCTCGTGGCACGGGCGTCCCGCCCGTGGTGAAGACCATCGCCGGGACGGCGATGCCACGGTGCCACCACACATCCATACCATCGCCGGGACGGCGATGCCACGCACATCCACACCATCGCCGAGACGGGGGTCCTCGTGGCACGGGCGTCCCGCCCGTGGTGAAGACCATCGCCGGGACGGCGATGCCACGAT
>JABRVX010000010.1 GCA_039961735.1 Fimbriimonadia bacterium | reverse complement strand
GCGTGGGAATGCCTGCCTACCCACAGTTAGGCCGGGTGGGCGTGCCAGCCCACTTTCCTGGGCCT
Organism: Fimbriimonadia bacterium; assembly: GCA_039961735.1. Classification (NCBI taxonomy): domain Bacteria; kingdom Bacillati; phylum Armatimonadota; class Fimbriimonadia; species Fimbriimonadia bacterium. The sequence continues at coordinate 170,465 of JABRVX010000010.1, read as the reverse complement.
TTTCGGGACTTTGTGGTGCCCGCCTATTGACACATCGTTAAAAACCGACCATAGTGTATGCGGCTCGGGAGATGACCGGCCCAATCTCACCAGGAGGAGCAGATCGAGTGACCAACCGCATCCGTCTGTATCTGCAGTCCCTCGCGCTGGCTAACAGCGCAGGGCTCCTGGGCGTCAATGCGTCTGCTGGGAGGAGAATGTTGTAGGGCTTACAGCCACCAGGACGCAGCGACGCCACGGGAGCCGGAAACCCGTGGCGTTTTCCTTTGTGTGTTCCGCGGCAGACGGCCAAGAGCCGTGAGGAGAGAGAAGTGGACGTGCTAACCAAACCGACTAACGACGACCAGGCAACATCGCCCCCGGAGCCGGTGGCGATCCGCGTAGACCACGTCACCAAGACCTTCATGGAAGGGGAGGGCGACGAGGAGCGGCTCGTAGACTGGCGGCGATTCCTGCCCAACGTGGGGCAGAAGCGCAAGATCAAGAAGGCCGTGGACGACGTGTCGTTCGAGGTGCGCCCGGGCGGCATCTTCGGGGTACTGGGGCCGAACGGGTCGGGGAAATCCACGTTGATCCGGATGCTCGCGACGCTGCTGCTGCCTGACGCGGGCCGGCTCGAAGTGTTCGGAGTCGACGTCGTGCGGCGGCCTCTCGAGGTGCGCCGAATGATCAATCGCGTGTCGGTGGAAGCGAGCTTCTTCAAATCGCTCTCCACCGCCGAGAACCTGTTGCACGGAGCACGGCTGTACGGGCTGGACATCATCGAGTCGAAGAACCGTGCGCTGGACGCGCTAAAGCGGCTCGGCTTCGAGATGGACCGGCTGGACAAGCCGGTGATGCACCTTTCGCGCGGCCAGCAGCAGAAGGTGGCCATCGCGAGGGCATTCATCACTCGTCCGCAAGTTCTGCTCCTAGACGAGCCCACGACGGGCCTAGACCCGCGGTCGAAGAAAGAGGTCCAGACGTTTCTGACCGAGATGCGGGCGGAGCACAGCACCACGGTGCTGCTGACCACCCACGACATGAAGGAAGCAGAAGACCTGTGCGAGCAGATTGCCATCATGAGCCGAGGCAAAGTGGTCGCGATTGACACCGCCGAGGGCTTGAAGGCCCGCGTGCGCACCGACGGCACGGCCACGATGGAAGACGTGTTCATGGACCTGACCGGAAAGAAGTTCGAGGAGGAAGAATGGAACATCAAGGAGACGTGATCGAGGGAGACCTCGTGAACCTCCGTCGTACCGAGGAGCGGGACCTGCCGTTTCTCGAGAGCCTGTGGAACGATGGGCGCACGATGGCGTCCGTGGGGTACCCCTTCGGCCTCGGCATTACGACGGAGGAAATAAGGCGATGGTGGGTCCGTAACGAGGTGCGAAACGAGAACGCACGCTACGGGTTCACCGAAGACCTCGGACACCGAATCGTAGAAACGAAGCGCGGCCTGCGCGTCGGGGAGTCAGGCTTCAGCCATCCGCCCAGTGGTGGAGTCGCTACTCTAGAACTGAAGATCCATGCCGACCACTGGGGCTCGGGCTACGGCGGCGATGCGCTGCGCGCGCTGATCCGCCACACGTTCGACAACACCAATCTGGACCTCGTGGTTGTCGAGCCCGCGCTGGACAACCACCGAGCCAGGAGCCTTTACGCGCAGCTCGGGTTCGAACCGAGCCCACGCCTCGTGCTGCCAGGGCGAGAGAACCGCGGGTTGTTCATGGCGCTTAGCCGCGCCAGGTATCGCGAAACTCAGGGGACGCGCCCGATGCTCTCGGGAGCGGGGTAACCAGTATCCCGCTCCCGAGTCGTACAGGAGGACTTGCGTGATCATTCAACCCATTCGCGAAGAACACGTCGAAGCGGTGCAACTGCTTTGGGATTTCTGTTTCAACCGTGGTGAGCGGGGGCCTCGGTTAGCATTCGACCAGCTATCGCACGACCGTGTGCAGACCTTCGTGCTGGAGGGTGATGGGCGCTTAGATAGCACCTACCTCTCCATCCACTTCGACATGGTGTACGACGCTCACCGGCTTCCCATGAGTGGCATCGCGGGTGTCGCAGTGGCACCCGCCGCGCGAGGGCGCGGCCACGCCCATAGGATGATGCACCACGCTGTGTCGCACGCAAGGGAGCGCGGCATGCTTGTCAGTATGTTGTGGGCATTCAGCCTCGACTTCTATCGCGAGCTCGGATGGGAGCTGGTGGGTCGCATCCTTCGCTTCGAGCTACCTATCAGGGAAATACGACTCGACGCAGAGGCGAGACGGGTTCGACAGGTCGAGCCGAAGGCGACTGACACGATCATGTGGTTGCAAAGGACGTACGCTTCTCGCTATCGGGGTGCCTGTGAGCGTGCGCCGAGAAGGTGGGAGCACTTGCTACGAGAGAGGAACCGACCCATCAACATGTTCGTCTACGATGGAGAGAGCGGTCCAGAGGGTTACATGTACTATTGCCTACCACCGGTGGGCGAAGGCAAGATGACTCTGACGGAAATGGTTGCGCTAACATCGGAGGCCCACCGGGGCTTGTTAGGTTCGATTCGCCGCTTGGACATGCAGATCGAGCGCGTCGAGTGGCACGGACCTGCCGATGACTGGGTGTTAGTCGAGCCGTACGATTCCTGCTTGGAAGTTTCAATCTTGCGACAACCGATGCTACGGGTGGTGAATGCCGGGGCGTTGTTGGGGTTGCAGTGCCGAGAGGGCGTGTCGGCGGACTACACCCTGCGGGTCGAGGAGCCGGAGTGGGCCGAAGGTCCGAGAGGGTATCGGGTCCACATCCGCGACGGGGTGTCAGAGGTGGTACCTTGCGCGCCCGAAGATTGTGCGGTCGGCATGACGCAGCGCACCTTTGCGCAGTGTTTCATGGGTGATCCCGACGCGATGCTGTTGCGGCGTGCGGGACATATCGAGGTGCGTGACGAAGCGGCCTTCGAGGCCTTCTGCAAACACTTCCCCGCTGCGATCACCTACGCTACGGAGTCGTTCTGAGGAAGGAAGAGTATACTGATGGCATCGCCTGCGATACTTTCGACGCGTGCGGCACTAAGCTTCACCGAGCGACAGTTCATGCTGATAAAGCGGTACTGGGGCTGGGAGGCGATGTTCCTGGTGTACACGCTGTGCAGCACGCTGGCCATAGGATATCTAGCCGCGGGGCTGACAGCACAGGGCACGGTGCAGGGTGCGGAGGCGCAGCAACGTATCACGATCTACCTCCTTGTCGGCACACTGCTATGGGGATACCTTTCCACGCTGTTCTGGGAGCTGAGCGCGATCATGGGCTGGGAGCGCTGGGAAGGGACCATCGAGTACACCTTCATGGCACCCGTGCCACGCTTTGCACACCTATTCGGCATGTGCATTTATGCGATCCTATACGCACTCGCTCGTACGGGAGCCACGCTGCTGATTGTTGTGCTCATGTTCACGTTGGCGTTCCAGCATGCGAATTGGATCGGCGCGCTGAGCGTCTTGCTGGTAGGCACCGTGTCGTTCGTCGGCATCGGTATTCTGGTTGCGATCCTGCCGCTGCTGGCACCCGAGAAGGGCCAGATGATAGCGGGCGCCATCGAGGGCATCATGTTATTGATATCGGGGGTGTACTACCCAATCGAGGTGCTGCCTACGTGGATGCAGTGGGCCGCACGCCTCTCTCCTGCCACCTATACGCTGCACGGCATTCGGGCCTCGCTGGTAGAGGGCGCGGGCTTCTCGGCCCTTGCGAACGACCTGCTGGTTCTCGGCGTGATGGGCGTGGTAGCGGTGCCGCTCGGCATGTGGCTGTTCGGCGTCGCCGAGACCTACTGCAAACGCACGGGGCGATTGAAGCGCAGCGGGTAGGTGGATCCGAACTGCCCCGACGGGCGTCTAGGTTAGCAGTCTGCTCTCGGGAGAGGCAGGGCACTCGCGAGATGCCGGCGCATCGCGACCGTCACGAGTCTCAGTGGCGGCATACCGCTCCAGAGTCCATGCTTCGACGGGCTCGGCATGACGGGATGACGTGCCTGCTCAGCAGGTAGTGGGGTCGCCGAGGGTTACGCTGAAAGCAGCTCTCCCCCAAACATGACACCGACAGGTTTCGGACGCACGCCATTTCGGAGGTCTTCTATCGGGTCCGATTGGTATAACACGAAGTCCGCCACCATCCCTGGAGCGATTCGACCCATGACATGCTCCTGGAAACCGAGATGCGCAGAGCCTCTGGTGTAGCATCGGAGCGCTTCTGCAGGTGATAGGGCCTCCGCAGGGTCCAGTTGCGTGCCCCGCATCGAGCGCCTGTGCACCGCAGCAAGCATTCCATCGGCAGGATCGCCCGGCACGATGGTCAGGTCCGAGCTGAAGCCGACGGGCACACCCGCATCCAGCAGCGATCGCATCGGCTCGATTCGCATCGCTCTCTCACCTAAGGCCTGCACATAGTCGTCGGCAAAGCGCAGCAGGAACTCCGGCTGCATCGTCGCACACACTCCGGAGGCGACATACCGACGTATTAGCTCCGGAGTTAGTAGCATGGAATGCTCGATGCGATGTCTGTGATCCGCACGGGGTCGACAGGTTAGTGCCTTCTCGATAGCGATCATGCATGCGGCGATAGCCCGGTCACCGATGGCATGTACTACTACTTGCCTACCTGCTAGGTGGATATCCCAGACTGCCTTTTCTAGCTCCTCCGGAGGATGGATCAACATGCCGTTGCCACCCGAAAGATACTCGCCGGTGATGGCGGCGGTGCGCGTTCCTATGGCACCATCCGCAAACAGCTTGACGCCACCGATCGCGAGTGTTGGGTGGCTACGGAGCGGATTCCACTCATCGCGGCTAGGCACCGCACCGTCTATAGCAAGGAAATCGTACAGCGGTGTCAGACGAACCCGCAAAGACATGCCACGCTCGGCTGCCGTGCGGTAGGCCCACAGCTCCTCTTCCACGCCGAAGCGAAATGAAGTAGCATCCGTCGCCGCGGTGATACCCATGCCGTTGAGGTGCCGCGCTGCTAGCACCAAGTTGTTCGCTAGATCCTCTTTACCCATCTTGGGCTGCACTCGCCGCACCAGGCCGACAGCATCCTCGAACAACAGTCCGTTCGGCCTGCCCTGCTCGTCTCGCCCGATCTTTCCCCCGGGCGGGTCCTCGGCGTCCGTATCGATCTTCCCTGCACGGAGAGCCAGGCTGTTGGCTATCATTCCGTGCCTGCTGGCATGCCAGATGTATGAGGGTCTGTCAGGCACGGCGGCATCCATCTCGGCCAGGGTGGGATAGCGATTCTCGACGACCGCCGAGGCCAGGTACCCGTGCCCCGTCACCCATCGGCCGCTCGGCAGTGTGTGGGCGTGCTCGCGCATGGCCTCCAGCACGGATGCGACCGTCGGGCAGCGCGAGGCACTCACGTCCACGAAACTGAAACTTTCCGCCAACATCGAGACGTGACAGTGACAGTCGTTGAATGCGGGACACACGAACGCCCCACTAAGGTCCTGGAGCATGACGTCGGATCGTGGCAGCCCCCCACCGACTGCAAAAATTCGTCCCGCGTCAACTGCTATCTCGCCTTGGCGGAAGCCGGAACCGTCAAAGTATTTCAGGTTATGGAACAGCGTTTGGCGCTGGCTGACCGTCATGGAGCGATTGTAGCGCGAGGCGACCGCATTCGTGGTCGCCTCGCGCTGGAAGTTCAGTCGCAGGCCCAGTACCAGCTTCCCTCCTCGGGGTGCGGAGCGCCGCTCTCGTGCCCCGCGGCGTCTACGAACGTAGCGTCGAAAGCTGCCGGGGTCGTGACGAACTTGGCATGCCCATCGGCGAAGATCAGCGTTCCTCCCGTAGCATGCCACTCGCGGAAGTAGTCCCAAGGCGGATCGCAATCATAGCCGTACTTCGCGCAACCCGGATCGTGCTTGCGCGAGAAGAAGGACATCATCTCGTCGCGCATGATGCGAGTATTTGCGGGATACTGAAAGCTCGAGTCGCGCGAGACGTAGGTGTAGTCGCGCAATCGGTTGTTCGAGCTACTGTACCCGGCGATGGTAGTGTACACGCATTTGGTGTAGCGGAAACTGGTGCCATAGGCGTCGAGGTAGCTCCTCGTGCCCGGCACGTCCAGCTCCTGGTAGGGCCCTCCCTTGTCTTCGGCACACCCGAACACCCGCTTATCTTTCACGTATGGATAGAGCTGCACCTCCACTCCCTTGTGGTCGGGGTGCCCCGCGGGCGGCTGGCTGTTATAAGCGAAGAAGATGGGCCAGGTACCACTGTACGTATCCACGTACATTCGGACCGCCATGCCCACCTGGCGCGCGTTGGACACGCACTGGCTGACCCGCGCCTGCCGCCGGGCATTGCTGAAAACGGGAAAGAGGATCGCCGCCAGAATCGCGATGATCGCGATCACGACCAGAAGCTCGATAAGGGTAAAGCCTCGACACCTAGTCGTCATACGCGCACCTGCCCTTGCTGTGATCTTGTCGTCTCCACCGCTGCCTTCGTTGGAGGAACTCTTCCTTTCACCCGTTGCCCGATCCAGCAGCTGAGTGCTGCTGCAGCGCACATGGCGATTATGGACGTGAGGAGAGTGGCCCACATCTGACCTGTACCGGCGAAAGCGTAGTAGTGTGTCACGTAGATGCCGGTAAACCACTCCATGACGGCCGCACCGACTCCCCCCCACAGAAATGGCGGATAGTCCCACGCATCGTATCGAAACATGGCCAACGCGATCTCACCGCCGAGACCCTGTAACACTCCTACGAAGAAGACCACGTTGAACACGTCCATGGTTTTGCCGCCCATCTCGATCTGCGTGTACACCTCTCCGCTCACGTTGATAGGATATTGTGATCCGACAAGGTGAATCGTGCCGACCTCGACGAGCGCGGAGAGCGCTTCTCCTATCAGGCATGCACCGGGCTTCCTTATGAGCGCCGCGGCGAGAAACCCACCCATCATCCACATTCCATTGATGAGGCTCGTCGGAGCGAGGGTCCAACCCGCCTTCAGCAAGGCATCATACAGGTGGTCCCAAGCGATATACACGAAGCCGAACGGCACGCACACCGCCAGAAGGATCCACACATCGCGAGACGTCCAGCGATACGTTCTCATAAGCCCTCCTATTAGTAGCACTCGAGCCAGTGTTCCGATGTCACCCAACCACCGGGAGATACTAGGAACGAGGCGAACTCCCCGGAATTCGTGACGAACTTGGCGTGCCCATCGGCGAAGATGCAGGTGCCACCTAGGCGGTGCCACACTGCGAAGTACTCCGGTGGGAAGTTGTAAGGCGGTTTGTCGAACCACGGAAACTCCACGTCACGCATAATACGTGTCCTCGCAGGCTCCACGAACGCAGAGTCCTTGACGATACGGGTGAAGTCGAACACGTATTGATTGATGAAGGACTCTCCTTCGATGATGGTGAAACTGCAACTAGTAAACTGATAGCTGGAGCCGTATGCTTCCATGTAGTTCCTTGCGGACGGAACCTCTTGTCGCATGATGGGTGTGCCTTGGTCCATGGGACAGAGGAACACATACTTGCTCTTCACATACGGATAGATGAGTATCTCGACCCCCTTGTGGCCTGGCTGCCAGCCGGGCGGATCGGGGTCGTAGGCATAGAAGATCGGCCACACACCCGCATTGTCGTCCGCATACATGCGGACTGCGATGCCAATCTGCCGAGCGTTGGAGACGCACTGCGAGTCTTTGGATTTCTCCCTCGCGCGAGAGAACACAGGGAAGAGGATCGCCGCCAGAATCGCGATGATCGCGATCACGACCAGAAGCTCGATTAGCGTAAACGCTCTTATACGCACTATTCGCCCCCTAACGTGTGGTTCAGGGACGGACAGGGCGGTGTAGGGAAAAGACTCGGTGCTCGAGAAGTAGCATCTGCTTTCCTCCGCCGGTATTATCCGTCTCAGGTTCGAAGGGTTTGCCGCCGAGCGGCATCTCAGCCTCCACTCCCCAGGGCCACCACGCGGATGGTCGGGAAGCTTCGGGCTCCCCTAGCAGAACACCATCATTGTACCCGCCGCTATTAGGCCGTCAAGAGCAGGACCGCCCAAGGAACGGCCCGAAATAGCAGGCGTGCACGACCTAGACCTAAATCTTATCCCCTACACCAACATCGGCGCCAACTGGATCGGGCGCCATTCGCGCTTCGGCGTGTTTTGGCCTTTCCGCGATCTCTCCGGCCTGCAGTCGGTCGGCGCGATCATCGGCAATCGGCTGCACGTCCTGGGATCCGGTGTGCTGCGCTGGCACGTGTCTCACGATGGCAACGAGCAGACAGCGGGATTCCCACAGCGCTCTTATTACCCGTGGGCTGTCGTGGAAGAGTGCGATTTCGGACCGGTAAGGGTCCGTGCGACCATGGCATTCGTCGCCGAAGACGCACTGCTCTGTCGGCTGGAGCTTCGAGGATCAGGATTGGTGCGGATCGAGTTCGAGAGCCCTTGGGACCCGGGGCGTCCGATTCCCCACCTCCCCCGACACCCGTGGCCTCCACACGTGTACACGCCCGCAACCGAACCGGTCGCCGAGCCGTTGATCGAGCAGGCCGAGGGAGTGACGAAGTGCGCTTTCGACTATGAGGTCTACTTCTTCTACGGCCCGCCAGACTACCCTGGATACAAGGGTATGAAGAAGGGAGACCGTACGCAGAGCTATTGGTTGGTGCAGACCGAGGCTTGGGAAGGGCACCTGTCGCCGGATCAGCCCGTAGTACTGGACCACTGCGTTGCCTTCGGGTTCCGCGAGGAAGAGGCTGCCGCCAAACTGGAGGAGGCCAGACTGCTGGCTACGACATGGATGGTCGAAGCGGAGCGGGAGCGCACCCAGGCACTGTATCGCGCCGTACCGGAGTTGCCTGCCTCCCTCGGCGACGACCCCGCGATGGAACGGCTACGCAGACACGCCATCGCCGGACTGCTGGGAAGTGTAACCCGCGGCCGCGGGGGCTTCTGGGGTGATAGACGAATCACTCTGGCCGCCCGGTACCAGATCGTCGGGCAGTGGTACTGGGACACCGCCGTGGCGATGCTCGGGCTGCGCGAGTTTGCTCCCGAGATTGCGCGTGAGTCGTGCATGGCGCTGCTGGACAACCAGACCGACTACGGCGCTGGTCCGCTCACGCTGACGGACACGACGCGGCACGGCGAAGGGCAAAGTCCGCTTCTCGCGTGGGCCTCGTGGATGCTCCACCGAGCTGCACCAGACCGTGGCTTCCTCGAAAGCGTCTACCCAAAGCTTCGGCGCAACGTAGAGTACTGGTTCGGGCCCCGGCTGTCGAAAAACGGTCTGCCGATGTGGTCGAACGCGGCGCAGTCGGCTGACAACGACGCGCGGTTCGCGCCTTGCGGAACGACCGACCTGACCGGGAACGTGGATGTTCATTCGGTGGAGTCGGTGGACCTCAGTGCCTTCCTGGTCGCCAAAATGCGGTTCCTCGGCAACATCGCCCAGGCCCTGCACCGTCCGGAGGAAGCGGCGGAGTGGCGGCGGAGGGCGGACGAGCATGCTGCGCGCATGGTGGACCGCTTCTACTTCGTGGACGAAGCCGTTTTCTGGGACACACACGAGGATACGGGTGAGCCGTTCACGCGCGCCCTCACCCCATTCGCATTTCTGCCGCTGTGGGCCGGGACGCCGCTGCCCGAGCACGAGAAGCGGCGCATCATCGAGTTGCACATGCTCAACCCGCGGGAGTTTTTCGGCGACTACCCGTTTCCCAGTTTGGCCTACAGCCATCCCGAATACAACCCCCACAGCTACTGGCGGGGCCGCATCTGGCCGCACGTCGTGTACTGGATGATCGAGGTGCTGTGGGAGCACGGGTACCGAGACGAGGCCGAGCGGACGGCGCGCCGGATGTTGGAAATCTTCCGCACGACGCCCTACCTCCACGAGTGCTACCCGAGCGACGGGTACGACCCGCACATGGGCCTGCCGGAGTACAACTGGTCCTGCGCCATCTGCCTGGAGCTGCTATTGGAGCGGTACAAGGAAGGGCGCTTCTAGCAAGCGTCGAGAGGAGCAGGGCTGCGAGTTCGCAAGTAGAATAGTGTTTCTTGTGCTCCCTCGCGTCTGCCGCGGCGAGGGCGCTTTGGCGGGTGATGCGGCCCGACCCAAGAAGAAAGGAATCGACGATGATCCGTTTCGGCAAGGAGAACTTGAGAATTCCGAGATTCGAAAGGCCGGTGTACATCGTTGCAGGCGGCCTCACGGACTTTCGGAAGCGCTACTCTGAGAAGAGCACAGAAGAGCTGATCGTGGAGGCCACCAAGATGGCCTTCGAAGAGAACGACCTGAAGGTGTCGCCGCAGGAACTGCGCGACATGGTGAACTTCGTGGTCTACTCGCAGTTCGCCGACCACTTCGGCGACCAGCTCCTGGCTGCCGCACGCGCGCATGATGCGTTAGGCTTCGACCCACTCGGCAACATCGAGGTGAAAACGGGCGGCGCAACCGGGGGAAGCAGCGTACTTGCCGCGGCGATGGCAATATCCTCAGGTTATGCTAGCTGCGTGCCGGTCGTTGGCTGGGAACGCATGGACGAAGTGCCGACCAAGGTCGGCAACTCCTACATCGCCTCGGCCGCGTGCAAGAACTTCGAGTCCGAGCTGAGTTGGATGTATGCCACCTATTACGCACTGATGGCGCAGAGGTACCTGTATGCCCACCACGTACCCCGCGAGACCCTGGCCAAGATCGCGCAGAAGAACCACGGATATGCCATGTTCTCGCCCTTCTCACAGAACCCGATGGACCTAACCATCGAGGAAATCCTGGAGAACGACATTGTATCCGACCCGTTGTCGTTCCTAGAGTGCTGCGTGATGAGCACCGGCGCTGCCACACTGGTACTCGCGGACGAGGAGACGGCGTTCAAGATCACGGACAAACCGGTACGGTTGAAGGCCATTGCAGGAGGCACACACACGCTGCGCACGGCCGACAGGCGTGACATGCCCGTGCTACTCCTGCCGAACGAGACGCCCGAAATGTACGCAGACCGCAAGGAGGACTGGCCCGGCTTCACGAGCTTCTTGGCGTCACGCATGGCTGCTTACCTCGCCTACCATATGGCGGGAATCACCAACCCGGTAGAGGAGTTCGACATTCTGGAAACTCACGATGCCTTCACGATCAGTGACATTCAGACGTACGAGGACATCGGACTGCGCCCCTATGGCCGTGGTCGAGAGTTTATCGAGAGCGGCGAAGCGTACTATGAAGGAAAACTACCTACCAACTTGAGTGGTGGCCTAATCGGAACGATGCACGCCGTAGGCGCTACCGGCATCTTCCAGATGGTAGAAATCTTCTGGCAGATGCGAGGCGAGTGGGCGAAGTTCCACGAGCGCGATGAGATGTGGTCGCGCTACGGCAAGAAGAAACCCGAGAAATGGCGCAACTTGCAGCTCGATCCGCTGCCGAAGCTCGGTTGCGCGATCAGCCATGCCGGAACTGGCAGCCATGTGACCTGCGCGATACTGGAGAGGGTGGCCTAACATGCCGAGTGTAAAGCTGTTGAAGAAGGGATTGGAAGTTCTCACCGAAGACCCGCTGGTGGTCCGCAATCCACGCGGCCACGATCACATCCATACATACGGCGGGCTCGCGCCGTTCTATAAGGGCCTGCGCGAGGGCAAGCTGATGGCTACACGCTGCCCGTCCGCGCAGTGTGGCGAGAATCGACTGTGGCTGCCACCGCGCCCCTACTGCCCGGACTGCTGGACGCGAATGGAGTGGCAAGAGGTGCCTCCACGCGGTGTGCTGTACACGCACTCTACAGTGCTCTATCCCGGCTACTACTTCCGTCTCTCCACCCCGTGCCCGCTCATATCGGTGGAAATCGAGGGCGTGTGCACGAAGCTGATGTCCTACCTGAAGGAGGGGGAGCCGGAGATCGGGATGCCCATCCGCGCGGTGTTCAACACGAAGAACCCGACGAACACCATCCTCGACCTCGCCTGGGTCCCTGCGGACTTCCAGGGCGTGGTGGAGTGGTAGTAACGCGTTGCGCTTTCGAAATCGTTCGATATCCCTCACCACTCGCAGTGGTGAGGGAGTGCCTTTGCCTGTCCTGACGGTTCGCCGATGCGTACTCCTAGCTAGCCGCTCTGCACCCGCATCGGCCAATCGTTGGGGCGTACCTCACAAGGTATGGAGGTCACGATCGCGCTCCGGACGACACCGACCCTCGGCACCGGCCTGCACCTACCAACGCGTGGCACCACCAGCGATGGCTCATGGAATGAAGGGCCCTCTCCATCCGAAGGCGGATGAAAACATGTTAGCATAGCAGCTTGTTGCAGGCGGTTCGACCGCACAACAGCAGCAACCGAGGCATACTACCATTCCAGTGACACCGACAGGAACGTCCCAGACTGGACGCTGACAGGTTGCTCCAGCGTCACTAATGCCAGGTCGGTTGGAGTGCGGCCGAGAATCGCTTTGAGCACCTTGCCACTATGTCGTACCACGCAGGACTTCGGAGTAGTGGGGGTCCGCAGCTCGATGCGCGTAACGCGCACGCTGCCGTACTTCACGCGCAGTAGGTTGGTCTGCCGGCGGCCTTCGCGGGTCTGGTCGAGAGTTCCCCACCCCTGCGCTCCCGCGAAGAACGACCTGTGACGCTCGGGCGAAACGTTCGGCACGAACCGGACCAGTCCTCTCGGCCCGTCATAGAACAGCCCTTGGGCTCCTGTCAGCACGCTCCAACTGCTCATCGCTCTTGCGTAGTGGTCCCCGCACTCGATCTCGTTCCATGGGCTGCGCTCGATAGGTGGCCGTCGTCGGCCGTCGTACCGTTCGTCAATCGCCTTCACTATGCGGTAGGCATCCTCGATCCTGCCACGTCTCAGCAGCATCCCGGCAATCTGGTACTCCAAGCCAGTCCACACTTCGTCGCTGTACAGAGTAGCGCGAGGGGGACGACCACCGTTCGGCCAGGTGCAGCAGAGCAGACCCCTATCACCCGCTCCCGCGAAGTACCTCTGCTGTGGTACCTCCGCGAAGTCATCGCGCCAGTTGTACTTGAGGATAGACGATAGCGTTGTACTAACCCTCGCAGGTGGCAGCAAGCTACCCAACGATAGGATGTCCGACCACCACTGACCGAGTAGCTGATCCGTATGGCAGCCGGGGCCATAGGGCAAGTCCACGTCGGGATTCCGCTGGGGCCAATCCTCCAACATCCACGCAGGCATCTCGTTCTTTTTCTCGTGTATATGCACGTAGAACTCCCCGTTCCATAGCGACTCGTCCAAGCGCTTCGAGCCGCTGAGGTAGAGTCCGCGATACAACTCAGCTGCCTGCCTGTCTCCGGTCAGCAGTGCCATCTCCTCGCCCGAGCGCAGTGCCGCCAGATAGAGCGTGCCGATGAAAGTGTTAGGACCGTACATGGCCGCGTCATAGGTGTTCCACTGCTCGTTAACCAGAACACCATCCTTGTTCGGGTCCCAATCGCGTATCACGAACTCCAGCGCCTGCTTGATCCGGGGCCACCAAGTGCGAAGCCATCTGTCGTCCTTCGAGTACAGGTGTTCGCGGTATGCTTTCAGGATGGTGCCGAGCTGTCCGTCCACGAACGGCCCGTGCGCTCTAGGTGCGTTGAGAGGTAAGGCCGTGCGGTGTCTGACGGCACCGCTCTCCATCATCTGCACGCCCAGGTCCGTCTCCCGCATGATACGCTCCAACTGTGGGAACAACGCCGCGATCGTTTGCTCATAGTTGAACACGTGCGTGCAGTTCATCGGGCAGCATCCGGCGCCCTCGAACGCCGCGAAGGTACCATCCTCCAACCATAGGATACTCTGTGATGTCAGCGTGCTCGCCTGGGACGACACCCGCCGCACCAGCCAGTAGGGAAGTGTGGAGTCGTAGAAGGTGTCGCGGAACATCGTCGTCTCATAGCGCAGACGGCGGAAGTTGGAAGCGACGTACTGTGCAGCGGCCTGCGAGTCTCGGAACCACTTGGAGTACATGTGCCCCAGCCTGTACCGAGCCAGATTTCGATCGTAGGTGGCATAGTGGTTCGGAAAGCTCCACGAGACGATAAAAGGCACCTCACGAGTCTCTCCGGGCAGCAGCCTGAACCGTGACACCACAGCACCATTGTAGGTAGTGCCGGCGGCACTCGGCTCAGACTTCGGCTTAGCGGCCACGGCCCTGCCCGATGAGAACAGAGACCAGAGTCCATTCGGATCCGTCCATGCGGCGCGCGCATCTGCCGAGCCGTCCAACACGCTGAGGGTCATCGAACCGAACTGCGCTGCCTGCTCCGATAGCGTCGGGAGTGTCATGTGCACTTTGGTAAGTCCCCTTGCGCGCACCACCTCGTTGACATTCCCACCATACCCTGCGAATCGGACACCATCTATTGCACCGACTCCATCATAGTTCACCGCGTTCTGCATGGTGGCCATCAGTGCAACGTCAGTCTGCGTCCTGCCCGGATTGTGCACGCGAAACACATACACGATGGACGGCAAGCCGGAGTCCTTCGGATTAGCAGGAACGAAGGGCGAAAAGGCCTGAAGTTCGACCCGCACGGGCAGCCTCGCTTCAGAGTAGCGCAACTCGGCAATAGGGAACTCACCGAAGTACTCGATGCCGTCAACCCCTGGAAGGCCATACTCCGGTTCCTTCGCGAGCACTACGGCTCGGCTGGGAGTCCATATAGCAAACATCTGCCCGGGCACCACGCACCGCGCGTTCACCTTGTTGAATATCTGCCACTTTCGCAGCTTGCCATCTCCGCACAGCACTATGTTCCCGGCCCCTATGCCACCCATAGGCATGGAGAGGTCCGCTAGGTGCTCGCCGCGGTAGGGCTGGCGGTTCGACGGCTTCATCAAGGATTCGTACCAGGCCTTGCGGTCGGCCTCCGCTTTGCGAATCGCCTGCTCTCTCGCACGTATCTCGGCGGGCGTCATCTCGCCGAGATCGTCCACATTGATGTGGCCCCAGCCGCCTGTAGCGGTATCAACCACGAGGAAGTACACGTCATCACCGATGTAGTCGGAGACGTCCCAGTACTTACGTATCATGCCCTCGGCGTTCCGTCCCGTCTCACGGAATAACGCTTTGCCATCGCTCGCCCGCACTAACACCACATAGGTGCGATCGGGGTCGTTGCCACCACCGACTAATAGCGTGATCCACGGCGACCGAATACGGAACGTGGGTGATTGGAGGCTGCCGGTCGCGGCATCGCCCTTACTCTCGTAGGTGCCGATGAAGTACTTGCCCCGCTTGTTGAAGTTACCGCCGTGGCGGTCGTTGTCCGTGGACGCCGGTTGCGTTCCGAGGTCGCCCACGACTGCCGTCCAGCCCTGCAACGTCCCGTCCTCGAAGTCGAAACGGGTGAGTTGTTGTGGGGGCCTCGTCGCAGCGAGGTAGGACAGTGACAACACGATTGCTACCAACCCGACCGCCAGTCGAATCTTCATCACGCTTTCCTCCTTGCTTTTGGGGCGCGATGGCGGCAGTGCTCCGCCACCCTACACGCACTCCTGTGCGCCATCGCACCACCATCGCCCTGGACGCCAACCGTCATGCCGAGTTTGCCGAAACATGCTACCGCTTGCCGCGAACGTAGCAGTCTCCCATGGTAGCGAGCAGCTTCTGGCTTCATGCTCGCATAGTCCGTCGTGCCGGTTCTGGGTAATCCAGAGGCGGTCGGGGCGGACAAGGAACGATGCATGCCTTCTGCCGGTCCGGATAACACCGGATCGCGACGGACTGCCGAAGCCTTCCCGCTTTGCCCTCGAGCCTCGATGAGCAATCCCGCGGCTTCGACGCCGATATCGACAAGCCCACACTCGAGGCACGCCCGACCCCGGCCACAACTCATCTTTCAAAAGGGGATTATGCACCATGAACGGCGATCGGGCCGAACTCGAACCGCGCGCAGTACCCTAGCCCGGTGGGATGTAGCCGATGGTAACGAGGGCGTTGGAGTAGATGCGCTCCTCGCCCGTGGCCACCGTTAGGCATAGTTGGTGCGAGTCGATGGCCGCTCGCACCGCGGCATAGAACCCGAAGCGGTCGTGCGCCGTGAAGGGCACATCCGGGCCGAGGATAGCTCGAAACTCGCTCACGATTTGCGGCGTGCTGCCGTCCGGCGGGACCACGTGTTCCAGCGCCTCGATGGGCACCGCTTCGGCAATCAGATCCAGCACCTCGGTCACGGAGGGCTTCCCGGGGCACAAGTTCAGGTACACCAGCTTCCCGTTCGGCGGGGCGGCCATCGCGAACGGGTAGTTGAGGTCGGCGATGAGCACCTTCATGCCGTGTCCGGCTCCCGCGAGCGCGGCCAAGATTTCGGGGTGTTGCAGGCGGGTTTTCAGCATGGTTCTAGGTTCTGCCCTTCATCTACGCCTCCTCTCGGCGAACGGGCCGGGCTTTCACGCGGAGTTCGCAGAGCGTTCGCCAAAATCGCAGGGCGACTCATCGTCGCTGCACCCTCTCCCCCTGAGGATGGGGACGAGAGAGGAAGCTGCCCCTTCACCCCAACACTCTCCCCCATCCACGGGGGAGAGGGAGGCCTCGCAGCGCAGCCACTGGGTATGGTAGCCGCATGAGCACCCTGTTCCGCGAAAAGTTGCGCAACCGCCTGCCCGAACTGATGCGTCGTCACCAGATTGACTGCTGGCTGACGCTCACCCGCGAGCTCGCACCCGACCCCATGGCCGACCTGCTGGGGCTCTCCGGCGCGGTCGTGGCAGCCGGCGTTTTCGTATTGGACGGCGATAGGGTGCGAGCGATTGCCCTCGGCTCCGTGCTAGACGCGGCACTGCTGAAGGAGTCCGGCGTGTACGAAGAGGTGCGACACCCCTCCGAGTCGCTTCCGAAGGCGGCCGCGGACATAGCGAAGTCTTTCGGGGCGCACCGCGTGGCGGTGAACTCGGCGGAGCCTGCGCTAGCCGATGGCCTCTCGCACAACCGCTACCTCGCCATCGCCGAGGCACTGCGAGAGGCCGGGCTGCCGGAGCCGTGCTCGAGCGTGGACATCATCACCGAACTGCGATGCACCAAGTCGCCGGAGGAGGTGGAGGCGCTGCGCGAGGCCGCACGACTGAGCCATGAGCTTATGATGGAAGCGCTGTCCACCAAGCACATCCAGCCAGGCCGGACCACAGAGCGCGAGATCGCATCGCGACTGCTCTCTCGCGCCCGCGAAGAGGGCCTGACGCCGAGTTGGAACCCCACCTTCTGCCCCATCGTCAGCAGCGGCGAGACCCGGGAGCACGCCGCACCCTCGCCAACCGTGCGCGTCGAACCCGGCCACATCATCATCATAGATTTCGGGGTAAAGGTGCAGGGGTACGGTGCGGATTTGCAGCGCTGCGCCTATGTGACGAAGCGGACCGAAGACAGCGCGCCGGAGTGGATGCTGCGCCTGTTCGAGACCTGCCGCACGGGCATCGAAATGGGCCTCGATGCGGTGAAGCCGGGTGTGATCGCCGGCGACGTGGACCGCGTGGTGCGGGAGTACGTCCAGTCGCAGGGCTATCCCGACTATCCGAACGCAACGGGGCACCCCATCGGGCTCGTCGTGCACGAGATCGGGCCGATGATCGCGCCCAAGAAGGAGGGTCGGACCGCGCAGCCACTCGAGGTGGGGCAAGTGTTTACGATGGAACCGAGCGTGTACCAGAGCTTGGAGCACCCCAATCGGGTGCGCGTAGGGCTCGAAGAGAACTTCGTGGTCACCGAGCAGGGTGCCGAACTCCTCTCCCCTCGTCAGACCGAGTTGATCGTGCTGTAGACCGACTCTGTTGCCGCCCTCGGGTGGGTCTAGCTTGGGGCAGATTCTCGGCCGGTCTCGTATACTTCGTAAGTGAAACGATTATTGGGTCTGGAGACCGAGTACGGCTTCGCCGTCGAGGGGCGGGAGGTGCGTGACCAGGTAGAGGAGGCGGCGGAACTGGTCCGGTCCTTCCCCGGCCCTTGCGTGCAGTCGTGGGACTACCGATTCGAGGACCCCAGGCGCGATGCGCGGGGCTTCCGGGCCGAGCGACTGCGAACCGATCCCGTGGATGCCCAGTTCGACCGGCCTGGGGCCATACCGGCAGAAGCGTTGCGCGCCGACCGCGTGCTGGCCAGCGGCGCACGGCTGTACAACGACCACGGTCATCCCGAGTACTCCACGCCAGAGTGCCTCTCGCTTGCAGATCTCGTCGCGCACGACCGGGCGGGCGAGCGCCTCTTGCTGCAGTGCGCCCACGCCTATGCACAGCGCACTGGGCGCAAAGTGCGCCTTTACAAGAACAACACGGACTTCCAGGGCGCGAGCTACGGCACGCACGAGAACTACCTGGGCCTGCGAGAAGTGCCGTTCGAGCGCTATGCCGAGGCGCTGCTCACCTTCCTGCCAACCCGCATCATCTATGCCGGCTCGGGGCGGGCAGGCTCGGACAGGCAGCGCGAGCCGGCGTTCCGTCTCTCTCAGCGAGCCGAGTTCTTTGCCGAGCCGATCGGGATCGATACGCTATACCGAAGGCCCATCGTTAACACGCGAGACGAGCCACATGCCGACCCTACGCGATGGCGGCGCATCCACGTCATCGCCGGTGACGCGAACATGCAGCCGTTCGCGACCGCCCTCAAAGTAGGTGCCACCAGCCTCGTTCTGGAGCTCGTGGAGGAGGGCTGGGAATGCCCCGTGAGACTTGTTGACCCAGTACGGGCAACAGAGGAAATCTCCCGTGACGAAACCTACCGCTGGAACGTAGAACTGGCGGACGGTTGCATCGTGAGCGCAGTGACCGTGCAGAGGCAGTTTCTCGCTGCGGCCACCGAGCGGTTCGGCGGAAGAGACGCCCAGACCGACTGGGTGCTCGGCGAGTGGGACCGGACGCTAGGAATCCTGGAGGAGGACCCGCTGATGCTGGCCGACCGGCTGGACTGGCCTGCGAAGCTTCAGCTACTACGCACATTCTTGGAAGCTGAAGAGGAGGAGTGGGGTTCCGACAGGGTGGTCGCCGCAGACCTGGAGTATCATAACTTGGACCCCGAAGAGGGGCTCTACTGGGTCATTGATACGGAACAACTGGTGTCCGAGGAGCGGGTTACCGAGGCGATGCAGCGCCCTCCGGCGGACACGCGGGCTGCCCTTCGAGGGCTGTATGTTCGACGGTTCGGCGAGGCGGTGCGCGACGTCACATGGAGTGCGATGACGCTGGACGACGGAGCGCAATCCAATCGGCTGGACATGAGCAAGATGGTCGGAGAGGTCCCACGACAGCTGGTTGATGCCGTGGAAAGAGCGGAGTCGTTAGAAGAGTCAGTGCGGATAGCATCGGGGAGTGCAACATGATAGTATTCGGACAAGAGCGCAGGACGATACCCAAGCCGTTCGAGCGCGTCACCAAACCGGACGAAGGGGACGGGCCCACCAAGCCGGACGTTCGCAGGCCGGGCGGCTCGGACGAGCTGCTGAAGCGGTTGCGCAAGATCGACCCCGACCAAGCGAAGCGGTATCGGCAGCGAAGCGGCGAGTGAACGGCGACTTCCACGAACTGCTCAGGAGCGAGGGGCGGCTGCCTGAGTTTCAGAGGCTCGTCGGCCCCGCGGCGTCCGAGGAGGTTCACGGCACCACTGTGCTCGCCATGCGCTACAAGGATGGCGTGCTGAATCTGGGTGACCGGCGGGCCACCACGGCGAACCTCGTGATGTACGACCGGGCGGAGAAGATCCTGCCGCTGGACGACTTCACGCTGATTGCGGTGGCGGGCGCCTTCGGTAAGGCGATGGAGGTAGTCCGCTACCTTCAACACTCGTTCAAGTACTTTGCTCGCACGCAGCTCCACGAGATCAGCTTGGAGGGGAAGCTGCAAGAGGTGAGCCGGGCACTCGCAGGCAACCTGCCGAACGCTCTGCAGGGCATCGGTCTGTTCATTCCCGTGCTGAGCGCGTGGGACGAGCGAGAGAAGGCGGGCCGAATCTTCTTCTACGACGGGTCCGGGGCGCGTTTCGAGTCCGGTGATTTCGGGGCCGCCGGGTCAGGCTCGGAGCGGATACGCGGGGCGTTCCACTACATCGAGCGGGTGAAGGGACCATTCCACGAGCGCGACTTCAGTGACGTGCTGGCGGATGGGCTGCGGCTGTTGGACATAGCCGCGGAGCTGGATAGCGCAACCGCGGGCTACGCGAAAATCCTACCCACGGCCAAGACCGTCGGCCCCGAGGGAGTGCGTGAAGTAAGCGAAGATACGCTCAGGGCCGCCATCGAGGGCCTGGACCAGCCGGCGAAAGGAAGGAAACGCGCGTGATCACTCCCTACGACTGGCAGCAGAGCATAGCGCAGCGCGCCCAGTACGTAGAGGGACGGCTGCAGGGTGGCAGCCCGGTGGTCGGCCTAAGCTGCCGGCAAGGCGTATTGCTTGCAACGGTGCGCGCCGGGGTGCGCAAGGTGTTCGAGGTGTACGACCGGCTGATCTGTGCTGGAATCGGCAGTCAGGCCGACCTCGAGGCCGTTCGTCTGCGGGCGATTGACTTTGCGCACACGGAAGGCTTCGTTCGGAGCGAGGATGACGTCACCGTGCAACGGGTGGTGGGTTTCGCCCTCAGCCCAACGCTCAAGCGAGCGTTTGCCGATCCGATGACCGCTCCCTTCGTCGCGCGAACCGTCTTCGCCGAGATGGGGCACAGCCAAGAGATGGACAGCTTCTATGTGCTGAACTTCGACGGCGAGTACACGCCTCACTCGGGCAGCGTGGTAGTTGCGGGCTCGCGGGCGGGCGAGGAGGCGGGACGCGGCTTCCTAGCCGAGACCGGAGTGGCGGCCAACCCGGATAAGGCGACGTGCACCGCGCTGCTAGCCTGGGCGGCGGCGAGACTCGCTCAAGAGGACTCTGACAAGAGCTCACCAACGCGGGAGGATGCGGCTGCTCGACTTCGCAGTGAGTTGGAGATCGCGACACCCGAGGTCGGCTGGCTGGAGCGGGACACTCCGCGCCAGAGCAAATTCGCCCTGTGGAGCCGCGAGCGGATCGAGCAGGCGCTCGGCGATCTGAAGTGAGCCTCGGCAAGCGCGTCTTCGGCGTGGAAACGGAGTACGGCTGTCTCCTTCGGGACGATGACCTCGACGGCATCGAGCGCGTCGTGGACTGCGTCAAGAACCACGTATTCTATCAGTGCAAGCTGGGTGCAATAGATGTGCTTGCACGCAATGAGGCGTTCGAGCCCTCGCGGGCTGGTGGCTTCTTGCTGAATGGTGGACGGCTGTACGTGGATGCAGTGGGCAGCCACCAGGAGTACGCGACGCCAGAGTGCTCGAGCCTGCGCGACCTGATCGCCTATGATCGTGCGGGGCATCTTATCCTTCTACGTGCGCTGCAAGAGCTGGGATGGGAGGATCGCGTCTCCTTCTATGCCAACAGCGTGGACCACTTCGGTGGGCACACGTTCGGCTGCCACGAGAACTACCTGGTGGAGATGAAGGATGACTTCTTCGGAGAGCCGCTCCAGTCGTTGTTCCCGTTCTTAGTCACCCGACAGATCTTTGCGGGCGTGGGGCGAGTGGGCGGCCACATCCTGGATCGCACGAGGGCGGTGCTGGACCCTCGCACGATCATGGAGAACCCCATAGACTACGTATGGGTGCCGAACGTGTACAACGTCCTGCCGGACGATAGCATGCAGTATCAGCTATCGCAGCGTGCCGATCATATCATTCGTGCGGCGGCCACACGAGTGCGCTTCAACCGCGCTATCGTCAACCCGAAGTGGGACGACTTCTATAGCTTCAATACGATGGGCCGACTGCATCTGCTGTTCGGCGAGGCGAACATGTCCGAGTACGCCTATGCGCTGAAGGTCGGTACGACGTCGCTCGTGCTCGACCTGATAGAAGACGATGCGGTGCCCGAGGGTCTCAGTTTCGACACCGAGTCGGCATGCCTCCGCGCATTGCACTCCGTATCGCGCGATGCCACGTGGAAGTGGCTGGTTGAACTCGGGAATGGCACGGTGATAGGTGGAGTGGACTTGCAGCGGATGTACCTTAAGGCCGCTCAGTCCCTGTATCGTGGCAGGGACCCGGAGACCGACTGGGTGTTGACCGAGTGGGAAAGCACTCTCGATGGACTTGAGAGAGACCCTATGTCGCTAGGTGATCGTCTGGATTGGGTGGCAAAACGTCAGGTGCTGGAAACCTTCATGGCGGATGCTGGCGTGGGATGGGACGACGACGCACTGCACTCCGTGGACATGGAATACCACAATCTAGATCCACGCGCCGGGCTCTACCATTACCTCCAGTCGAGCGGCAAGATGCGAAGGCTATGCAGCGACCTGCAAATTCTGGATGCCGTGACCGAACCGCCGGAGGGTACGCGTGCACGGGGGCGTGGAATGGTGGTTCGCGAGATCGTAGCTAGGCGCGTGCACCGCTACTGGGTTGATTGGGACATGGTGGCGGTGGACGGAGGGAAGCAACTCGCCTTCCGGGACCCGCTAAAGACCTACCACCGCGAAGCGGAGAATTTTATCTCCTCACTCCCCTCCCGCAGGGACAAGGCGTAGCGCTGGATTACCTCCTACGCGGGTATGTAAGACTCGTTTCAAACCTAGAAGTTTCGGCTATCGTATGCCGGAACGCTTTGTCTCAATGCCGGCCCCAACAACCTATATCCGGGGAGCCCGACTTCCGGGCATGATCCCCTACTTCTACTGAGCCTTCCGCGGCTTACCCCGGTCGTCATAGTCGTTGAACTCGAAGACGTAACGCCACCAGTTGTTCAGGCGGCCGTCTTCGTTCCAGCCGGGGGCGCGAGGGAGTCTGGCAAACCACCACTTCATGTAGTTGCGATGATAGTCCGGGCCACCCCAGCTCTCGCAGGAGACAGGCTTCTTCGCACCCGTCAGCTTCGGGTAGTTCAGCCAGTCGTCTGCGGTGCTCTGCACGACGCGCTTGTTGGCATAATCGTACCCGTCCTGCGCATTGGGTGGATAGTGGCACGTACCCACTGCAGCCACACCACCGGACTGCTCGGCGTTGGCTGCGAACCGCGCCCAATTCGTGGTCAGATCTTCGACCTTCCAGCCGCCATACACGCGAGACATCGTGCTCTCCGTGCGGTGGCAGAGGTCGTGCAGCATCTCGGCGACGCCACGCTCGTAGTTGAAGCCCATAATCGCAAAGGCCTTCTTGCACGGCACCTTGTCGAAGCCGTATACGTCACCGTTGATATAGAAGGCATCCTTCCCTGCCATGGCCGACTCGCTGTAACCGAAGTACGGACCACCCATGAACCACACTTCGTCTATATCGCCACTCTCCACGCGACGGATGACATCGTAGTCCTTGAAAGTCTTTACATAGTCGGCGGTATCGGGTCTGTGCCATCCCTTGCCCGTCCTGTGACACTCCATGTACTGCTCAGGGGTGTAGGTGAAGCCATCGATCTTCGTGTGGAAGGTGTCAATGTCCACCCATTCCCGGATCGTGTACCGCACCAGGCCTCCGCTCGCTTCTCGGAGATCGGAGATGTATCCATCGGCCAGCTTGCGCGGATCGTTCCACCCTACGACCTGGGTGAGACGCTTGTTGCCCTCTTGCGGGATGATGGGGTCGAAGTTCAGCACGAGCACTTTGACGACGATGGGGCGCTCTCCCCTCAGCGGATCGGGCTTCTCAGCATCGGTGGGTTGCGACCACGCGGTGGACAGAACTGCGAGCGAGAGGGCGATGGTGTAGGCTTTCACGGCAACCTCCTTGCCCGATTATGACTGACGCGGCTCAATCAGGGGCGAGCTCGAGAGGGCCTTCCGCGAGGTCGGCTGGGTCCGGCTGCCAGTCATCGGGCTGGATGGCTCCATAGATCGCATGCGAGTGATGGCCTCTGTACGCCCACCCCTGGTCCCCATAGCTCCAGTGCCAATACTCACTCGGGTAGTTGGTCAGGCCGACCTCGTTCAGTACATCCGCAAGGATCTGCCGGTGCCTGCGAGCCTCTTCGGTCAAGTTCGGTGCGTCCATCGGGTACCCGCGAGGGTCGAACCTCTCGTAAGGGGAAAGATGGTCGAGTGCCTTGCCTTCCCTATCGGCGAGAAGTAAGTCCACGGCTCCGCCCGTGGTATGCGGAGGCGGCACACGCTGGTTCATCGGAGCGGTGAAACGATTGACCGTCCGCTTCAGTTTGACCTCGGACCAATCAGGGTGTCGGTCTCGGAAGCGATTCCAGCTCCATAGATAGAGCCGCTGCTGGATGTGCGGTGCGCGCCATCCCTCGATGATGCCGAGCCGGTAGCCCTTCGGCAGCAGTGCGTTGGCTCGGCAGAGCATGTTGGCCACCGACTCGCGAAGCATCACCTCGCGCCGATATCGGAATCGTGAGGGCAACATGTGCAGGTCGGGACACACGCGAAGGAACTCCACCAGAGGTTCGCCGCATTCGACGATGCGAACGCGGCGAAGCTGCGAAACGGGTTCCAGAATGGACGGCTTTCTCGGCGTCAAGTGCGGACAACCTCCGGGCGGCCATTGTAGCAGCCATGGCCGGACGGGTGGGCTCGAAACGAAACCTCGTCCCCGTCTCGCGAGCCCGTTTCCCGAGGGAATCTGCGATATGCTCGCTTGACGAATGACCGTATTTGCTGTAGACTGCTAGAAGAAGCGGGCCGCCGCCCGGCGACCCGGGTGATTTGTTGTTCGTTGATGGCAACCTGGAGGTACTGATGAAGAAAGGACTTATCCCGGCCCTGCTGCTTGCCGCGCTTACGCGCCCGACGGCTGCGGCTGACCTGTACGTCACCTGGAACTGCTTGATTGCGGGCGACCTGTCCGCTGGAGCCTACATGGTGCTTTTCGGCTCGGTCGAGATCGGTGCCGACCGCATCTTCGATACGGACGCCAACTTCCTCGCCCCGGATGCGTTCGTGGGCGATGGGACGAACAGGCAGGATGGGATGTTGACGATCGTCTGCGACATCTTCGCCCCGGAGCCGTATCTGATCGACCGCCTCACTGTGGACCTGCTTGGGTCAATCGTGCCTGGGCCATTCGCCCAGAACCCGCGAATCGAGTGGACAGAGATCATCTTCGACATCTCGAACGATGAACCGGTGCTGCTCGTGAGCGACGCCGGCGTCGACACCTCGCAGCCGAGCACGCGCATCTACGACTTCGCGCCGACCCGCAAGATCCGGGTGCAGCAAACCTTCGACCTCACCGGCGTGACGTACATGGACGGCGGTGAGGTGAAGATCGATCAGAACGCGGCGGTGGCTCTGCCGGTAGTCGAGAAGCACGTACGGGTGGTGCCCGAACCGAGCCACGTAGCGGGCCTGGCTGTGGGAGTGGGTGCCCTGTTCGCCCTCAGCCGTAGGCGCAAGTAGGCAGAGAGCGCAAAGACGATCCGATGACGGTGGCACCTCGTCTCCGGTGCCGCCGCGTCGGGCTATGTACCTTCTTCTTCGGGTGTGGAGGGTGGTTCTGTCACCACGCCTGTCACCCGAAGTTCCGTGCTCATCGAGCTTCCACCTACCGTCAGGGTCACCCTGTACGTCCCGGGCGCGACCAAGGAGCGCGTATCATCCTCCCCGCGCCCCCTCTGCCCAGAGGGTGGGGTTGCCTCCCCGACTCGCAGGTCCCATCGAACGGCGCGTAGTCCCTTCTCGCTGGAGCCGGTGCGGCGATGGATGGTCGTGCCGGTGGAGTCGGTAATCGTGATAATAGGCCCCTCGCCCTCGGTTTCGTCGCGCAGCCAGTAGTAGATATCCAAACCCCTCGGTGGGTTGGGGGCGACGAACTCCCTCGTCGAGAGCTGACTTCCCGACACCGGGATGTAGGCGGCCGCCGGAGGAAGCGAGAACAGGTGAAAGCGCTTCTCCATCACTTTGGGCGTTAGCTCCAGCACCGGAGTGGCCTTGTCCAAAACATATACGCTGCGCCCGTGCGTCGCCGCCACGATGGTGTGGTCCCGACGATGGATGAAGATATCGTCCACCTCCACCGCAGGTAGGTTCTTCATCAACGGCAGCCAGTGCTCCCCGTCGTCGTTGGATAGGAAGCAGCCGAATGACGTTCCCACCAAGAGCACTCCTGCTGCGAGTGGGCTCTCGCGCACCACCTGAATCGGGTGGTGCGCGGGCAGATCTCCGTGGATTGGGCGCCAGGTCTTCCCGTAGTCCCGTGTGACGAACAGCAGCGGTTCGAACACGTTGCTGCGGTGCCCGTCGAACGATAGGTACGCGGTGCCCTCGTGAAACCGCGAGGCCTCGGTGCGTGACACCCATAGCTCTCTGACCTTGGCCGGCAGGTTCTTGCCTACTTCGTCCCACTGCCTGCCGCCGTTCCGAGTCACCCACACGTTGCCATCGTCGGTTCCGACCCATATCAGGCCTGGTTTCAGAAGCGATTCGGAGATCGTGACGATGGTGCCATAGGTCTCGGCGCCGGAGCCCGCCGTGGTGATGCGCTCTGGATGCATCTTCGAAAGATCCGGGCTGATGGGCTCCCACCAGTCGCCCTGTTGCGTCACGCGAAACAGCCGATTCCCGCCGATGTACAACACGTCGGGATTGTGTGGTGACAGCAGCAGCGGAGTGTTCCAGTTGAATCGGTAGCTGGGCGTACCCTCTGGTGCGGATAGACGGATGTTCTTCGATTGCCCGCTCTTTCGGTCCAGACGCCTCACCGCCCCGTTTTGGCTTTCCGAGTAGATGATGTTCGGATCGCGTGGGTCCACCTGCACGTAGAAGCCGTCGCCGCCACCGACGTTGTACCAGTCCGCGTTGCTGACACCCGTGGTGGTACGCGTGGCGATGGGGCCGCCCCAACTACCATTATCCTGCAAGCCACCGTACACGTGGAACGGGTCCCTGTCATCCGCGGTGATCTCGTAGAACTGCCCCATCGGAAAGTTGCTCAGGAAATCCCACTTCGCACCATCGTCATAGGTGACATACAGGCCACCATCGGTGCCGACCATAGCGTGTGCGGGCTTCTCGGGGTCAATCCACATGGCATGTACGTCCGGATGAATGTTGCCGGAATACCCGCCACGGAATGTCGTACCTCCATCGGTCGAGCGTGTGATCTGGAAACCGAGTTGGTACACCTTCTTATCGTCCTGGGGGTCTATGCGTATCTTGCTGAAGTAGAAACCGCGTGGAACGCTCGAGTTCACTCGTTTCCAGGTCAGGCCGGAGCCCTCCGAGCGGAACACTCCACCCTCCGGGCTGCGGGAATTGAACACCTGCCCGCCCCCACCAGCGTGACTCTCGATGACTGCCATCACCACCTTCGGGTTGCTGCGCGACACTGCAATGCCGATGCGCCCCAGCGGGCCCTTCGGAAGCCCCTCGGTCAGCTTGGTCCAGGTGTTCCCGTTGTCGGTAGAGCGATACAAGCCGGAGCCTTCACCGACTCCCTGGAACCCCCATGGGGTCCGCAGACGCTGGTACATAGCAGCGAACATGATGCCACTTCCCGGCTCCCCGAAGGCTATGTCGATCGCACCAGTCTTGTCATCCACTCGTAGCACGTGCTGCCATGTCTTTCCGCCGTCGGTGGTCTTGAACACGCCTCTCTGCGGGTGGTATCCCCACAGGTGGCCGACGGCAGCGACATAGGCCGTGTCCGGGTCGTCTGGTGCCACGAGGATGCGCGCGATGTGATGAGTGTCTTCCAGTCCAAGGTGCTGCCATGTCTTACCACCATCGGTGGTACGGTACACCCCGTTGCCCCAGCCGGAGCTGTTGCGACCGTTCGGCTCGCCGGTGCCCACCCAAACCACCTCGGGGTTCGACGGAGCGACTGCGACGGCGCCGATGGACTGGACGGGTTGAGAATCGAACACCGGCGTCCAGCTCGTACCGTTATTCACGGTCTTTAGCACGCCGCCCGTGGCCATGCCAACGTAGAAAGTAAAGGGATTACTCTCCACCACTGCGATGTCCGACACGCGTCCACCCATGCTCGCCGGCCCGATGCTGCGCCACGAGAAGGTGTCGAGGATCTCTTTCGTGAGCGTCTGTGCGGTTGCGTGGAGCACCATCACGAGGCAGACCAACGTGGCGAGCGATTTCAGATCGACGCGCATTCTGTGCATGAACCGAGAACCTCCCGAATGGATACATGGTGCTTCTAGCATCACTGCCAGAATCCTCCCTCTCCCATCCCAAGAGAGAGGGTTGATAGGACGGCTATGCCACACCACTCGCACTGGTGACGGCTGGCAGTAGGCAAGGGCCACTCTCCCATCATGCCGAGAACGTCCAAGCAAACGCCATGCCGAGAGCGCCCAAGCAAACGTCATGCCGAGCCTGTCGAAGCAAACGTCATGCTGAGCTTGTCGAAGCATGGCACGTGCAGCCACCCCATCGTCCATACCACACTGGTCCGCCATGCCGAGAGCGCCCAAGCAAACGTCATGCCGAGCTTGTCGAAGCAAACGCCATCCCGAGCCTGTCGAAGCAAACGTCATGCTTCGACAAGCTCAGCATGACACCGACCGCTGCCTAGTCGCCTCTTCTGATGCTGCGTGTTCGCCATCCGGTTGCATGCTTCGACAGGCTCAGCATGACGAGAGGAGATGGCTCCCATACAGAAAAAGTGTCCTCACAACCTACAACACCGATCGGCGAATGACACGGAAACAAGCAACTCCCTCTGACCCCTCCACCACTGCGAAGGGTCAGGAACAGAAACACGAAGTAGACACCATCCCATCATACCGAGAGCGCCCAAGCAAACGTCATGCTGAGCTTGTCGAAGCACGCAGCCGGAAGCCGCGAACGTGGCACCAGAAGACGATAGCGTTCGGCACGTCTCGTCATGCTTCGACAAGCTCAGCATGACACCGACCGCTGCCTGGTCGCCTCTTCTGATGCTGCGTGTTCGCCATCCGGTTGCATGCTTCGACAGGCTCAGCATGACGAATCGGCGGATGGCAGCCCGGCACTAGCCACCAGCAACATGAACGGACTCATCACCGCCCCCCTCTCCTCTCGACGGGCAGTGCGTGTCGCCCCGCGCTTCACACGTAGGAGATGCGATGGCGACTCAGACGGGAATCTCCAGCAACTCGGGGGCGGGCTCGGCATTGAGGCTGCGGCACCCATCCGAAGTGATTGCCACCACGTTCTCCAACCGCACTCCGAACCGATCCGGCAGGTAGATGCCAGGCTCCACGGTGAAAGTGTGACCCTCTGCCAGGAGCGTCTCGTTACCTTCCACCATATAGGGCGGCTCGTGGCACTGCAATCCGATCCCGTGTCCCACGCGATGCACGAAGTACTCGCCATATCCTGCGTCTGCGATCACCCGCCG
This sequence comes from Fimbriimonadia bacterium, assembly GCA_039961735.1. Classification (NCBI taxonomy): domain Bacteria; kingdom Bacillati; phylum Armatimonadota; class Fimbriimonadia; species Fimbriimonadia bacterium. The sequence goes on along the minus strand of JABRVX010000010.1, from coordinate 141,182 downwards.
TGCCGCGCGATCCACTTCTTGCGCAGCTACTCCCGGTCTTGCCACTTCACGCGCTGCATAGTGCGCATCGCGCACGATACGATACACCTTCTTCGCTTCCGCGCTCGCCTCGCCGAGACATGCGGTGCGCGTGATGTCTGCGAAGTAACCATGATAGGTTCCGCCAAAGTCCATGACGATCACATCGCCTGGCTCCAGCGGTTTGTGTCCGGTGTAGTAGTGTGGCATCGCGCCGTGAGCCCCGGCTCCCACGATTCCGAAGGAGGTGATCACACCCTGTGCGTTCGTCGCGTCGCTGATAGCGAGAGCTACGTCCATCTCGGTAGCACCCACTCGGATAGCAGCAATGCCCGCCTTGTAGGCCTCATCGACAGCATTCGCCGCATACTGCAGGTATGCAATCTCTTCAGCGTCCTTCCGCCCTCGGCACGCCTCCATAACAGGTGTCCCCGGCTTGAATAGCGCGGCCGGCAGCGCCTGTTGCATCCGAAGCAAAAAGAACGATGTCATCTCGTCGTCCACTGCTATCACGCCGGTGCGAAGCCCCCATCGCTCTGCCCACGCCGCGAACTTCACGCCTGGGTCCTCGCCGTCCATCCACGTGGTGATATCCTCTATGCCCGTGGTCGCCTTCGCCTGTACGAGTGCCAAGGCGGGGATCAACATCGCAGGCTCATGGTCCGGTGCGATGCCTAGCAGCATCATCCGCTCTCCACCACCCTCACGATGCCCCACCAAGTACTCAGTGGTTATGGGTGTCGAAGCGAAGAACGCATCGTAGCCCAGATCCCGAAGCGCTTGCTGCAGCTTCTTCACACGCTCCTTGTGTTTCTCTGTCATGTCCTCGCCTCCAGACCCGCCTGCCGGCAGAAATTACGCAATATCGTCTTGCCATGCTCCGTTAGGATCGACTCCGGATGGAACTGAATGCCCTCCAGAGCGAACTCCCGGTGCCGGACGCCCATGATCTCACCGTCATCCTCGGAGGTGGCCGTCTCTACCAGACACTCGGGCATCGTCTCGCGTTCTATCACCAGCGAGTGGTAGCGGATCGCCGAGAAGGGACACGGCAGTCCTTCGAAGACCCCGGACCCGTCGTGCCGAATAGACGAGGCCTTCCCATGCATCAGCCGTCTCGCCCGCACGATGTTTCCGCCGAACGCCGCCCCTATCGCTTGGTGCCCGAGGCACACTCCGAAGATCGGAACCCGCCCGGCAAGGCGCTGGATGAGTGGCACGCAGACACCTGCCTCCACCGGTGTGCACGGTCCCGGCGAGAGCACGATGGCGCTAGGTCCCATCTTCTCCACCTCGTCTACGCTCAGCTCGTCGTTTCGGCACACGAACGGCTCGATGCCCATCTCGCCGAGGTACTGAACGAGATTGTAGGTGAAGCTGTCGTAGTTATCAATCATCAGCAGCATGGCGTTGGGAGCATTGTAAACCACACGCAGGTGCCCGCGCGCCTGATGAGGAACCATGGGGCGTGAGGCGCACCAAGATCATCTGCTCCATCGGTCCTTCCTCGTCGGCTCCCGACACCATCGCGGCCATGGCAGAAGCCGGGATGGACGTCGCCCGCTTCAACTGCTCGCATAGCGACTGGCCCAGCCGCCGTGAGCAGATCCGCACCGTCCACTCTCTCCATGCCGACCCCGCGCGCAGGCCCGCTGTTCTCCTCGACCTCGCCGGCCCCAAGTTCCGACTGGGCGAGATCGAAGGCGGTCAGGTGAACCTTCCTCCGGGCGCGACCGTCACTCTCTCGCTGCAGCCGCTTGCGGGCTCACTGCCATTCCCACTCCCCGAGGTGATCGAGGCCGCACAACCCGGTGACACACTCCTCATCGGCGACGGTGGAGTGTCTCTGCGGGTCGAGAGCAAGTCTGGCTCCACTCTGACAGCACGTGTGGAGGACGAAGGTGCGGTGCGGACGCGGCAGGGAGTGACACTGGTGGGACGCGACATTCCCATTCCCGCCATCACTCCACAAGACGCTTTCGACATCCGCGCAGGTGCAGACGAAGGCGTGGACTGGTTCGCCGTGTCGTTCGCTCGGTCGGCAGCGGACATCGAGACGGCGCGCGAGCTCGCGCGCGAGGCGGGCTCAAAGGCTGCCATATGCGCGAAGATCGAAACGGCGCAGGCAGTCGAGAGATTGGACGAGATAGTCCAGACAGCGGACGCTGTGATGGTGGCACGCGGAGACCTGGGACTTCAGGTGCCCATCGCCGACGTGCCCCACATCCAACGGCAGGTGATCCGCCGATGCCGCGAAGTGGGCAAGCCCGTAGTCATCGCCACCCAGATGCTGGAGAGCATGATCGAGAATGACCGCCCCACTCGCGCCGAGGTGTCCGACGTCTCCGGTGCCATCCTAGAAGGCGCGGACGCTCTGCTGCTCTCCGCCGAGACCGCCATCGGTCGCCATCCGGCGAAGGTCGTGCGAACGATGTCGCAGATTGCCGAGCGTGCGGAACGCGAGCTGCCGAATGCCCCCACCATCGCGCCCCCTGGGCGGGTCGACTCGACCTGCGCGGTCGCGAGAGCCGCATGCTCCCTAGCCGACGCCCTTCAGGTCGCTGCCATCGTGGGCTTCACTCGCAGCGGCACGACCGCTCGAATGCTCGCGATGAACCGCCCACAGGCCCCGATTCTTGCCGCCTCCCCTGAGCACGACACGCTTGGGCACCTCCACATGGTGTGGGGGGTGGCGCCCGTGCAGGCCGAGCAAGGAGATACGATTGACGACCTGATCGCTGCGGCCTATCGCTCCGGCGTCCGGGACGGGTATCTTCATGTACGGGACACGGTAGTCATCACGTTGGGAACGCCCTGCAAGGATCGTGGGCACACCAACCTTATCTATTTCGGAGAGGTCACGGACGATGGCAAGGAAGCGTAAGCAAGGACGGGTCAACTGGCTGGCTCTCGGACTAGTGGCGACGATGTTGCTCTGCATCGGCGCGATTGCATGGAACAGCCGACGGCCGTGGCAGCTATGGATCTCGGAGCGCCAGCGCGCTGCAACATTGCGCGCCGAGGTGGCTCAGATCGAGCGCGAGAACCGCGAGATGGAAGCCCGCCTCAAACAGCTCGACAGCCCCGCGGGGCTGGAAACCGAGGCGCGACGTCAGGGCTGGGTGAAGCCTGGCGAACAGATCATCAGTCTCCCCGAGAGCCGACCGGACAAGGACAAGGATTGAGGCAAGCCGCCCAGTCAGACCTTCTTGGCGGCGGTCTTCTTCGGCTTGGACGCGGTGGGGGAGGGCGACTTCGCCTCCTTCTCCGCGACCTTCTTAGCCTTGGGCTCAGGCGCAGCCTCGGCTTTAGCCTTCTTTGCCTTCGGTTCCGGCGCCGGTTCGGGCTTCGCCTCCTTCTCTGCGACCTTCTTGGACTTCGGTTCAGACGCAGCCTCGGCTTTAGCCTTCTTTGCCTTCGGTTCCGGCGCCGGTTCGGGCTTCGCCTTCTTCTCTTCTGTGGCCTTCTTCCCCTTGGGCTTCCCTTCCGATCCCTCGGGGGCAAGAACCTGTAGCAGCTTTTTGGCCAGCAGGGTGTGCGGCGCGTCGTCAGGAATCGCCACCTCGGGCAACGGAGCTTCAGGCTTGGCCGCCTTCCGCTTCTTCGAGACTTCCTCCACTCGCGCCGGCTCCGGCTCAGCCTCGGCCGCGGCCTCTACCTCAGCCGACGACTCCTCCATGGACACGACCGCGAGGATCGGCTCCTCCGGAATCTCCACCTCTTTCTCCACCACGTCCACGATCTCGGTGGATAAGTCGGCCAGGCTGGAGGGAAGAGGGACCGTGTCATCTAGTTCCAGATCGACCGACTCGGGTGGAGGCGTGGGCTTGCGCGCGTGGCCCTGCTGACTCACGGGCCGTGTCTTGCACGAATCGCAGACGAACCCCACCTTCACACGCGACAACCACACAGGCAGTTTCTTGATCGGGTTGTGGCACTTGATGCAGAGGACCATCAGCTTTTCTCCTGCTCCTGTTCCTGCTCGGCGTGGTACTGCGCAACGTACTGCCGGTGAGAGACGATCCCATTAAACGCCATCAGAAGCGCAGCCCCTAGGTACAAAAGGGGAAGGCGGATGTCCGCTGCGACGTCACGAGGGTTCTCCGGTGACAGCGGTCTGCTATTCGATTGGCCGGTGTCTGCTATGGTCGAGGGGCCCATCGCGAAGCCGTAGACCGCGATCACCAAGAGGACCCCGGTAATCCAGAAGTAACTGCTCTTCCACCAAGCGGGCTTGCCGCGCTTCTTGCCTGACATTGCGAAGGAAGAGTATACCCGTGCTCCTCGCGAGACGTTTTGCAGCTCCCAGCAGGACCACTGCATGCCTGCTGGAGCATTGCCGAGGTACCCTGGGCATCAATGGACGTTAGCATTCGACTGGCCACCATGCTTGCCTTCGGCATCCTCGCCAAGCACGGCGTCACCGCACTCGGACGCCAATGGGCTAGGCGCTCTCCCCGCCGCATCCCGAAGCTCTGTTCTTACGCGACGGCTGGAACCGTGGCCTACTTCGTAAAGCTTGGCTTGCAGCAAGGGGATCTTGCGCCAATGTTGATCTACGCCCTATTCGGCACCGTCTGGGGCATCGTCGTCGGGCTGATGCTGCCCTTTGCCAAAGACCCCGCCGCGCGTGCCGAAAGGTAGACTGCCGACTGGAGCGGGCTAACTTTCGGGCCGGTCGCGTGACCGGCCCGAAGTTTATTCGAACAGCTTCTGCAACGGCAGCGTCATCATCTTCACTGCGTACACGCCCGCAGAGCGCGCCTTCATCTTCCCGTCCGAGTCGAACAGGTAGTACGAAGGCACCCATTCGTTCTCGAACGCATCGGCAATCGCATGGTTGTTGTCAATGGCGCACGGCTCATCAATCCCGAACTCCGCCACCATCTCGCGAACCCGCTCCACGTTCGTGTCCTCCGGCTGACGCGGCATGTGAACAGAGATGAACCGGAGCCCACGCGGCTCATAGAGCTTCTTCCACTCCCGCACTGCAGGCATGTTCTCGTGACAGATGTGACAGCTCACGGACCAAAACGCCACGAAGGCCGGCCCCGAGGCCAACGACTCGGGGTCCGGCGATCCATTCAGCCACTCGGTCGCACCGTCGAAGCTGGGCATAGGCGCCCCGGCTCGAAGTGGCATGTTGATGTCCCCCCTAGCCGCCCGGCTTAAGCGTCTCTTGGCCCGGCTTCCAGTCGGAGCCGCAGAGACCGCCGGTTTGAAGCGCCTGAATGACACGCAACGTTTCGTCCACGCTGCGGCCGATATTCAGATTGTTGATGACAGCGTATTGAAGGATGCCGTCCGGGTCTATGATGAAGAGCCCCCGCAGAGCTATCCCTTCTTCCTCGATGAGCACACCGTAGGCCCGGGAGACTTCCTTCTTGATGTCCGCGCCGAGCGGGAACTTCGTTCCCTGAATACCATTCATGTCTCGCGGTGTGTTGAGCCAAGCGCGATGAGAGTACACCGAGTCCGTGGACACGCCGAGGATGTCGGCACCCAGCTCCTGGAACTCCTCGTATCGGTCCGAGAGCGCGAGGATCTCGGTCGGGCAAACGAAAGTAAAGTCGAGCGGATAGAAGAATAGAACGAGCCACTTCCCGCGGTAGTCACTCAACTTTGCGACCGACTCCAACGTTTTGATGTCGGCCGTGGTCTTCATGCAAAAATCGGGAGCCGGCTGGCCCACCTTTGCAACGCAAGGCGCTTGCGCGTCCATATAAGAACCCCCAATAAGCAGGCTCAAGGGGTCGCGCCCCTGGCGCAGCATTGATACCCGCCAAGGGCGTTCGAAGACCGCCCGAACGGACTTCGGACCCGCGACCGAGTCGTCTGTCTATGCCTCCTCTTCCGTGCTCCCCAGCCCGCCCATGAACAGAAACCGATATGCAATTGCCGCGAGTGCCGCCCCAATCAGGGGAGCAATCAGGAAGACGCCTGCCTGTTGCAGCGCCCCCGCCGCGAGTGCCGAGCCTAGGTACTTCGCCGGGTTCAGGCCGGCGCCGGTCATCGAGAACGTCGCGAAGATTGCCGCAGAGTACGCAAGCCCAACGCACAGTCCAAAGAGTTGCTTCGCTCGCCGCCGCTCATCGAACAGACAAGCCATTACCACCAGCACGAGAAAGAAGGTGAATACCACTTCGGTGAGTCCCGCCCGTACCGGGCTGACGATGTCTCGACCGTCTAAGTTGTAGCCCGGCGCACCCAGGATGATAGTCTCGTCAACGACCTTCGCGTACACCGCCCGAAGCACGAAACCTCCAACAATCCCGCCTACGAGTTGAAAGACCGTGTACATCAGCATGCCTGCAGCGCTGAGGCGGCCGCCGATCCATGCCGCGAGATTGACAGCCGGGTTGGCTGCTCCGCCCGACACATGCGCGAAGGCATACACGATCACTGCAAGTGCGAAGCCGTTCGCCAGCGCGGCCCGCACCGCCATCGCTTCGCCACTTCCGCCTCGCACCGTAACGGCGCAGATGGCGCCTCCACCGACCACGACGAGCAAAAACGTCCCAAGCAATTCGGCAAGACCCGATCGGAACGAAAACGGTTGCATCTCACCCCTCCATCCCGCACCTGCGGCAATAGGATTCTGTTCGGTCACGGACCCGCAAATCCTCCGGCCAGAAAAAAACCGAGAATTTTGCCCCGTACCCTTGACAGGACAAAAAAGTTGTGTTATGATTCTGTTTGCTCGAGGGGGGAAACTCCCGAGGGCGCCGGAGACGGTGGTTGAAGGCTTGTCTCTTCGAGTGTTCCACCTTCTCGTGAGGCGAAGGCGAAACGCGGGAGTAATCTCGCGGGACGCCGGAGACGGACGGAAGCAAGATACGGGAGCAATCTCGTTGAGGGCGGAAGTCCGGTGAGAGCCGAAGGTAGGAGCAATCCTGCGAACGGTTCGAATCTCAGGGGAAGGGTCTCGCAGGGACGAGGGGCGAAAGCTCTTCGTGACAGCGAGAGATAGCTCGATAGGAGGGACGCTGTCTATCGTTCGGGGTAATGCCCACATCGGCTCGTGATTGGCGGCAACGTCGGTCTGACTGCTGTGCGGTTTATTTAGCCCAGCGAAGCGCGGTCTTCCGAACAAGGCAAGCATCGCCGCCGTCTTCGCGCTTTAACCCCTTGCCCACCTCGCCACGTTTGCCCCCTCGAACCTAAAGCCCTGCCGGGACAAGAGCCGTATTTACGGACTCCTCGGGAAAACGACATGGGGCACATACTCTGGTCGGTAACTATAATTCCAGCGAAGGTGGGAATCCGATACGCCGCTCCGACACCGGCACCCGGGCCGAACAAACACTGTGCTATACTGCAGACGAAATGCACGCCGGGCGCAAAGGCATCCGCAGTGTCTCGGGCGCGATTTCACCCCCATCGCCGCTGTTTCATCATCCGTCGCGGCCGATGCCCCGTAGAACTGCAGCCACAGACCCCGCGCCCGTCCTAAGGAGTGAACTTCCATAGAACAGAAGGTTACGAAAGACATCATCGTTAACGTCAGCCCACGCGAGACGCGCATAGCCACCCTAGAAGATGGACAGCTCGTCGAGCTGAGAGTGGAGCGCGAAGAGCGCGTCGTGGGCAGCATCTACAAAGGGATCGTCCAGAACGTGCTTCAGGGCATGGATGCGGCGTTCGTGGACATCGGGCTGGAGCGCAACGCTTTTCTGTACGTGGCGGACGTGCTGCTGGACGACGGCACCGACGCCCCACCCGCCTCGCTACGCCGCTCCGAACTGAGGCAGAGGAACATCAAGGACCTGCTAAGGCCCGGACAAGAAGTGCTGGTGCAGGTAATCAAGGGCCCGAGGGGGACGAAAGGGGCCCGCGTCTCTACTCGACTCACCCTGCCCGGCCGCTATGTGGTGTTGATGCCAGACGGTGCGCACCTCGGGGTGTCACGAAAGATTGAAGACAGAGCGGAGCGCGAGCGCCTGCGCCGCATTGGGCAGAAGCTGTGCCCCGAAGGCTTCGGCCTGATTCTGCGAACGGAGTGTGAAGGTAAGACCGAGAAAGAGCTGACCGCGGACGTAGCGTTCTTGGCGAAGACCTGGATGCAGGTTGCAGAGCGCGCCCGGACCGAGAGGGCGCCCGCGCGCATTCACTCGGATGATACGCTCTTGCTCCGCACGGTGCGAGACGCCTTCGGCACGGATGTAAACCGCCTGGTGCTGGACGATCCGGCGGAGTACGAGGCGATTCACGAGATAGCATCCGTGCTGGCTCCGAAGGTGCGAAACCGCATCGTCCTCTACGACGGAGAGGAACCCATCTTCGACCATTTCGGCATCGAAGCGCAGATTGAGCGGCTGCTTCGACGCAAGGTGTGGTTGAAATCGGGTGGCTACCTCGTGGTGGACGAGATGGAAGCCATCACCGCGATTGACGTGAACACCGGCAAGCAGGTCGGCTCGACATCACTGGCTGACACCATCGTAAAGGCCAACCTCGAGGCGGTGCAGGAAGTCACGCGACAGATTCGCTTACGAGACCTCGGGGGCATCATCGTCATAGATTTCATCGACATGTCCAGCGCGCAAGACCGAAAGACCGTGCTCGCAGCGTTCACTCGCGCGCTGAAGCGGGACCGAGCGCGCACTCGCGTGGGCCGAATCAGCTCTCTCGGCCTCATCGAGATGACGAGAAAACGAACCGGTGAGTCCGTGACGGAAGCCATTACGGACGTGTGTTCGGTCTGCCACGGTCGCGGACGCGTGAACAGTGCGGAGACCGTATCGCTCTGGCTAGAACGAGATCTGCGTAGGAAGGCTGCCGAAGCTGGTGACGCCCTGCTCGTCGAAGCACATCCACAGGTGAGTGAATGGTTCATCGGAGCCGATGGCGAGCATGTCGAGTCGCTCGAACACCACTACCGCCGCGCCATCTACGTCCGTGCAGATGAGCATATGTCGCTGGAAGAGTTCCGGATCACGGCTGGCACGATGACGCAGTTCGAGCAGGAGCTTCCGCGCCACCGACGCGCACAGGTCATCGAATGTAACGTGGTGCAGTCGGTGCTGTCCGGCGGAGAACCGAAGGCCGTCGGATGGAGCGACGATGGCCTCTACCTCCGCCTGAACGACGGCGTGGAGCACATCGGGCGCCGCGCGAAGAGCGTCCTTACCGAGGTCCGCCGGAGCCACGCCGCTGGCAACGTGGTGCGGTCGGGCAAGGCGACGCCGGTACTGTAAAACGAGAATGTCGGAGCCGGCATCCCCAACTCCCCGGAAGCAAGCCAGTCGCCGAGTCGGCAAAGAGCGGCTGATTGCAAGGCTGCGGCAGGAACTCGCGCGCAAAGAGGCCGAGCTGGACGCCATGCGCCGCATCAGCGAGGCCACCGGCTCGGCATTCGGCTCGCACGAGATGTTGCAAGGTCTCGCGGAGATCGGTCGAAGCGTCACCGATACCGACGTCTGCGAAATCTACCTTCTGACGGAGGACGAAAACGAGCTAGTTCTGCGCGCCAGCACGGAGAACCAGCCCCTCATCGAGCGCGTGCGCATTCGCGTGGGCGAGGGGATCACCGGACGAGTGGCCCTCGAGAGACGGCCGGTGGGCATCAGCCGACGTGCATACTCCGATCCACGCGCCAAGTACTACGCCATTCTGCACGAAGAGGAGTTCGAGAGCTTTCTGGCCGTGCCGTTAGAGGTGCGCGAGAAGGTGATCGGCGTGATCACCGTACGCACGCGCGCCCCCCATAAGTACTCGCGTGAAGAGGAGATGCTACTTGCCAGCGTCGCGGGACAGGTTGCGGGGGCGGTGGAGCATCTGGACCGCATGACGCGCCTGGAGCATCAGGCCTCGCAGTTCCGCGCTTTGGCGCAGGTCAGCCGCATGATCACCTCCAGTGCGTACCTCGAGGAAATTCTGCAGCTACTGGTGTCCGAGATCGCGCGGCACCTCAGCTACAAGGTTGTCACCATTCGGCTGCTGAACGAGGACACCCAAGAACTAGTTCTGCATGCCTCGCAGTCCACCAGCCGCGCTTACCTGAATAAGCCCAGCATCCGCGTCGGGCAGAGCATCGCTGGATTGGCAGTGAAGGAGAATCGCACGGTCACGCTCGCAGACGTACAGACCAGCGACCGATACCTCTTCCCCGAGATAGCGAAGGAGCAAGGGGTGCGATCGCTGATCTGCGTGCCGCTTACCGTTGCGGGCAAGGCACTGGGCGTGCTGTCCTGCTACACGGGCTACAACCACGAGTTCACGCAGGACGAAACCCGCACGCTAGAGACCCTCGCGGGTCAGGCCGCGATCGCCGTCAGCCACGCCAGGCTGACTGCGCGCAACACCCTGATGCAAGAGATGCATCACCGCGTTAAGAACAACTTGCAGCAGATCGCCAGCCTGCTCCGCATGCAGCTTCGGCAGGTGGGCGACGAAGGCCTTTCGGAGCACCTGCACGAGAGCCTGAACCGCATTCAGGCCATCGCGGCTGTGCACGACTTGCTGTCCCGCGACGACCTAGAGTTCGTGCACCTACGAAAGGTGGCCGAGGCGATCCTCCGGCACTTGCTGCAGAGCTACGCCCCACCAGGCTGTCGGATCGACTGGGAAATCGAGGGCGACGACATCCTACTGCCAATGAACCAGGCGAATCACGTCGCGCTGGTGCTGAACGAACTGCTACAAAACGCGATCCAGCACGGCATCGGTCCTCGAGATGAGGGGCGCATTGAGGTCGCCATCGTGGTTCACGACGAGAGGGTATCGGTGACGGTGCGCAACGACGGAGAATTGCTGCCAGAGGGGTTTGAGGAGTCGAAGGCTAGTGGACTGGGCTTGCAGATTGTGGAGAACCTGATTCGCAGCGGACTGGCCGGCCGCTTCTCCCTTCGGCGAGGGGAGAGGATGACCGAGGCCGAGTTCTCATTCCAGCGGGGCCCTAGCTAGCCGCGTCACCCACAAATGGGAGAGCGCGGAGACTGGGACCCCCGACCCAGCCCCCGCGCGGAGAAAGAAGTCTTCGCTACTGTTTCTGTCGTCGCGCCAGTTCCTTCTTGAGCATCTGCCTGCCCCGATGGATACGCGACCGCACCGTACCCACCGTAGTACCCTGCACCTCGGCGATCTCGGCGTACGACAATCCCTCGATGTCGCACAACACTACCGCCGCTCGGTAGACGTCGGGGATGGTCCCGAGCGCCTCCGTCACCTCCCGACGAACCTCCTGCGACAGGTAGCTATCCTCGGGACCCGGAGACCGGTCTGGGATCGGTATCTCCTGGATCTCGCCGTCGGAAGGGCTTATCATACCGTTCAGGCTCTCCGCCGTGCGCACCGGATTGTCTCGGCGGCGCAGGTCGAGAAACGCGCGCTGCATGATCCTCAGCACCCAGTTGATAAACGGACGCTCGGGCCGGAAAGACGCGAACCCCTTCCAAGCCTTAACAAACGTATCTTGAACCAGGTCTTCGGCATCGGAGCGATTCCGAGTTAGTTGGAAAGCCATGGTGTAGGCGCGCCGCCACGACTTCTTCATGAGCCTCTCGAACTCGATCCGCCTAGCCTCCACCGAGCCATCACGCACATCCGAGTAGCTTGTGCAGGTAACGTCCATCATGACTGCCTCGCATTCTTGAAGGCGACAGTCGTCTCGCCATCGCCCGAACCGGGACCGCCCCTTCCGTTGCGGCAGGAATCGATGAGCGCACTGATGCCGGGTGCCAGATCCCGCAGAGCTTGCAAGCTCTGGCACGCCTTGGCAATCAGCAATCCCCCCTCGAAGTAAGTGACGAGCTGTCGCGCGAGGGACTTCGTGTCCGTACCCGCACTGAGTTCGCCTGCCTGAACAGCCTTGTCCAGTTCTTGCGCTATTCGATCCACGAACCGGTTGAGCAGTTCGAGCGCTCGCCCGCTCAGCCGGTCCTCGATGAGTGACATCTCCGCGACGATCGTGCCCAGCAGGCAACCGGTGAATTTGCCGGTGGTCTCGGGGAAACCCTCGCCGGCGAAGAACTTCTGGATTCGCTCCAGTGGCCCCCCCGGCAAGTTCTCGAACTGATGGTCAACCCAAGTCGTGGCCCGCTCCCAGTACAGGTCCAGCACGGCCAAGCCAAGTTCCGTTTTGCTGGTAAAGAAGTGGTACAGACTGCCCTTCTTCACGCCGCTGACGCTCAGGATGTCGTCCATGCTCGTGTTCGTAAAGCCCTTCTCGGTCATGAGACCGAGAGCGCTTTCGAGGACGGCCTGTCTGGTTGTGCAGTCTTTGTTCATGGTTCCGCTTAGCCGAGCTAACAGTTGACCGACCGGTCGGTATCCTGCACAATGATTACCATAAAGTCTGGTTCCCCGTGTCGATCTGATTAGCCAGACTAAGTATTTAGGCCTTTGGGCCTAGCAATCGCACCGTGGTAAGGCTGCCGGCGTGTGACGCCGTGGGGTCCGCGCGAGGTGCCCTATTCCGTCCTGCTGAGCCCGGCCGAAACATGACGACGACTGCGGTGGCCGGCAGACGAATGCCTCCACCGCTCGCGGTGGAGGCATTCGAACGAAGCTAGAAGCGGCGCTTGGGCTTCTTCGACTTCGGGCGGGCGGATGGCCTGTCGTCGGCCCCATGCGGCGGCTTCGGCAGCTCAGGAGTAACACGGCCGGTCTGCCCGAATGCCGCATCGCCATCTGGTGCCACCGTCGTCGTCTTCGGTACGGCGGGTGCGGCACGTTCACGCTCTTTGACTGCAGCCTCGAGCGTCTGCGCACCCATGCGATGAGAGAAGCGCTCGATGAGCACCAAGATCGGCGACGCGTTGAAGATAGAGCTGTACGTTCCCGATATGACGCCGATCAACATGATGGCGTGGAAGTGCCGCAAGTCCGGCATGGCACTGCCGATGAAGAAAAGCGACGCCAGCATCAGCACGACGGTCAGGCTGGTGTTGATCGACCGAGCGAAGGACTGGCTGATGGAGCGGTCCACTAGGTTCTCGAACGTCTCACCGCGCTTCTTATGCAGCAGGTTCTCTCGGATTCGGTCGAAGATGACGATCGTGTCGTGCACGGAAAAGCCGATGATGGTCAGCAATGCCGTAATGAAGAGTGAGCTGATCTCCCAGTTCAGGAAGTAGCCGAAGATCGCGGAGCACCCGACCAACACGCCGACGTCGTGGATGGTGGCAATCAGTGCGGCTGCTCCGAACTTCACGCCGCTCCACCCGCCTTCAATTGCGAACCTGACCGATAGGTACACGAGGATCAGGGCAATCGAGATGACGAGTGCGAGGATGGCATTCCTGAGTGTTTCGTCACTGATGATCTTGCCGACTTGGGAGAAACTCTCCTCGCTTGCGGGCTTCTGCACAACGGTTTCGGTACCATCCGGGTTCTTCTCTTTGACATCGACGAGGCGCGCATCCACCCCAGCCGGAGCGAGCACGGAGGCGATCTTCGCGCGCTGCTGCAGCTGGTTCATATTGTCCAAGACCCTGTATTCCTTCAGCTCCTTCATGCGGATGATGACCTGTTGGCCACCGGCGGCAAGCTGCACGGAGGCGCCTTCCAGACCCGCAGCAGCAAGTCGTTCTTGGATCTGGCGGTTGTTCTCCTTCACCCCGCCCTCGACGGTGTATATCACCTCCGTACCGGAGCCGAACTCGATGTTGGGCTTCAGCCCACCCATGAAGATGAATACAATGCCGGGGACGAGGACCGCGCCACTGATCACGAAGTAGACCACCATGCGGCTGATGACCCGCATGTGCTCTCGGCCGAGCCACTGTCGCCCGAGTGCGAACAGCGACGGCTTGTTCACGCCGGCCCCGACCAGCAGATAGAGCAGCATGCGAGTCAGCGTGATGGCAGTGAATAGACTGATCGCGACACCGACACCGAGGGTCGCGGCGAACCCTTTTACCGAACCGGTGCCGAGGTTGTACAGCACCAGACAGGTGATAATCGTGCATACGTTGGAGTCGAGGATGGCTGGAAATGCGCGTTTGAACCCAGCGTCTATGGCAGCCAGGAGTGTCTTCCCGCCGCGAAGCTCCTCCTTCATGCGCTCGAAGATCAGCACGTTAGCGTCCACCGCCATACCGATGGACAGCAGGAAGCCCGCGATTCCCGGGAGCGAGAAGGTCACACCCATGCTGACATACACGGCATAGCAGAAGAGCGAATAGCAGAGAAGAGCTACAACCGCCAGAATGCCAGGCACGAGGTAGTAGATCATCATGAACAGCGAGACCAGAGCGAAGCCCACGATACCGGCGCGGATGATCATGTCTAGCGCTTGGCTACCGATGGTGGGCTCTACTCGCTGCATGTACACTTGAGTTAGGTCCACCGGGAGGGCACCGGCCTGGAGGAGCGTCGCCAGGCGAATCGCATCCTTACCAGTCATGTTACCGCCCTCGATGACTGCCTTCCCGTTGGTGATCACCGCACGCATCACGGGGAAGGAAATCACTTCTCCGTCCAAGATGATCGCGAGGTACTCTCCGCGCCCCTCGACCTTCCTCGAGAAGTCCGCGAGTCTATCCGTCCCTTCCTTGTTGAAATCCAAGGCGACGTAATAGGCACCGGTGCCGGTGTTTTCGGACTTTGCGCGATTGAGCATAGAGCCGTCCAAGATCAGCTCCCACTCGTCTGCAATCATCCGCTTGAACTCAGGCGTTCCCGACTTGATTACTGCCGACTCGTCCTCCTCTGGCGCAGTGGTGTCGCGGAAGCTCCACTGCTCGGCACCCTCGGCACTTTCGCTGTGCTCGGCTTTGTACGGCCGGTTCAGATCCTTCTCGGTCTGGACATTGAGTGCGTGCCAGAACTCGAGACGCGCGGTTTTGGAGAGGATCTCCGACACTTCGTCCGGATTGGTGACGCCGGGTATCTCGACGGTGAACTGGTCTAGGCCCTTGGTAGCCACGGTCGCGTCCGCCGCGCCGAAGGGTCCCTTCAGTCGCTTGTCCAGGATCTCCCGGACCGTCTGCCTCTTCTCGGGCCAGAGGTTCCGCTCTTCCGGCTTCAGCTTGCTGAGATCCGCCTGCAGGATTACACGGTAGCCTCCTCGGACATCGAGCCCGAGAGTGGGGGTCTTTGTCAGGGCAGACCACACGGACAAGCCTAGTAGCACGATAACGATGAGAATGAGCCAGCCTTGTCTCACGGAGCAGCGCCTCCTCCAGCACACGCGCAAACGTCCGGTCTCGCGGCGGTAAGCCCGCC
Organism: Fimbriimonadia bacterium; assembly: GCA_039961735.1. NCBI lineage: Bacteria > Bacillati > Armatimonadota > Fimbriimonadia > Fimbriimonadia bacterium. The sequence continues at coordinate 125,996 of JABRVX010000010.1, read as the reverse complement.
GTCGAAACCTTGGGGATCATCGGGGGATTATAGCCGTAGCCGAGAATCCTCGTCAACTTTGAACCTAGCAAGCGCTCTCGGCATCCTCCTCTGATTGACATCGGTCTCGGCAAACGGCTATTCTAGGCCAGTGTCTTCCGGCATACTGCCGGTCCAAGGACGGAACCGAAGGAGGCCAACGGATGAGGCGATTTAGCTTTGCGTTCGCAGCGACGGCACTCGTTGCCCTATTACTTCCCCTTACGGCACAGGCCCAGTACACCATGGCGCTCCGTGGCGGTCTGTTCCTCCCCACGGAAGGAATTCTGAAGGACAAGGCCAGCCAGTGGCTGGGCATCGGGTTCGACGTTCACGTAGCGTCGAACTTCTTGCGGGATTCCGATACGGTGCTCTCGGCCGACTATCTGTCGCACGCCTTCGGTGGCTCGAAGGGCAGCGTCTTCCCGCTTACCATCAACCAGTTCTTCTACTCCCCGGTGAGCCTGAACCGCTTCTACTGGGGCATCGGCGCCGGGGCAACCGTTGCCGACGTCGACGGCCCATCGAAGACCGTGTTCGGACTGAAGGGAACGGTCGGCATCGAGCTGGAGCGAGAGTGGTTCGTGGAAGCCAGCTACTTCTGGAGCGACGAGTTCGACGAAGCAACGGACGGACGCGTCAACGGTGTTGCGTTCTACGTTGGGTATCGCTTCTAGAGCCGCGCGGTCGCTGGCCCTTGGGCTGCTGGTCCTTGTGGCCGCCACCGTGACTGCACAGTTCCGTGATCGCCCGACGATCGGCCTGAAGACAGGATTCCTATTTGCCGACACGTTCAACGTTGCGGGTACCCACTCGGACATCCAGACCTACTGGGCCGTCGGCGCCGACGTCGAGGTGCCCGTCGGGTCGCTGCTGGGGGGGAAGCCGCGGGCTGACCTGGACCTCGCCTATGGCCCCGGTACTAGCTCATTGTTCCGAATAGGCCTCTCTCAGGTCTGGACCGGGCCGAGCATGGAGATGGTGCCGTATGCAGGTTTCGGGGTCGGCTTCCTGTTCGAGGACAAGCGGTATGAGGAGGACCGCACCGTACTGTCGGCCAAGCTGTTTGGCGGGCTGGAGTTTGGCAAAAACACGTTCGTCGAAGCGGCCATGTTCCAATCGTCCAAGGTTGATGCCGTGACTTTCTGTATAGGCGTGAGGTTCTGAATGCCATCCAGTTCGTACAGACGGGTATGTCCAAAGACGCTCCTCTGAAGCTGTTCAGCGGGACCGCGAACCCGGAACTCGCGCAAGCGATTGCGCGAGAGATCGGCGTCACGCTGGGCGACGTGGACATTCTGCGGTTCCAAGACGGCGAGTGCTACGTCGCCTACCGCGAGTCGCTGCGGGGCGCCGATTGCTACGTGGTGCAGTCCGTTGGCCCGCCGGTGGACAGCAACCTGATGGAGCTGCTGATCATGATGGATGCGATGCGCCGCACGAGCGTCGCCCGCATCACCGCGGTCATCCCCTACTTCGGATATGCCAGGCAGGAGAAAAAGGAGTTCCCTCGCGAGCCGATCACGGCGAAGCTGGTCGCGGACATGATCGTCTGTGCCGGCGCCCAGCGGGTCATGACCATGGACCTGCATGCCGCGGCGATCCAAGGCTTCTTCAACTTTCCGGTGGACCACCTGAACACCGTCAAGATGTTCGGGAAGTACTTCGAGAAGTTGAAAGGCCGTGACATCGCCGTCGTGTCGGCGGACGAAGGCGGCGTGAAGAAGGTACGCAAGGTCGCATCGCTGCTCAAAGCGCCGATCGTCGTGGGCTACAAGCACCGTTACGGGCCCGACGAGAGCGAGCTAACCCAGCTTGCCGGCGACGTCGAGGGCAAGGTTCCGATCATCGTAGAGGACATGATCACGACTGCGGGCAGCGTCGCTCACTGCGTGGATGCGCTGCTGGCCAACGGGTGCGTTCCGGAGGTGTATATCGCCGCTGCCCACGGGGTGCTGGTGGGCCCTGCGATCGAGCGCCTCGATCGCCCCGAGATTGCGGAAGTTGTCGTGACGGACTCGGTTCCGATCGGACCGGAGAAGCGCTTCTCCCGCCTGACGGTTCTCTCCGTTGCCGAACTATTTGCGAACGCCGTCCGCAGGGCGCACGAGGACGAGTCGGTTTCCGCGTTGTTCGAGATAGGATAGAAGCAAGTGCCTACAGAACGCGAGCTACGAGAGCAGTTGAGCGAGTGCGGACGCATGCTGTGGAACTGCGGCCTCGTCGGCGCGTTCGAGGGCAACCTTTCGGCCAGGGTAGATGCCAACCGCGTGCTCGTGTCCCCGGCGAACGTACACAAAGTGGATATCACGCCGGAAGCCCTGGTGATCGTCGACGTCCGGAATCGGTGGGTTTCGGGTGGCTCGCCCACCTCGGAACTGCCTCTGCATCTCGCAGTGTACGAAGCGCGCGACGATGTGATGGCCGCGGTGCACGCACACCCACCTACCGCCACCGGGTTCAGCGTTGCAGGCGAGACGCTACCGAACGGCGTGATTACCGAAGCCGACCTAGTGCTAGGCGAGGTGGCGCTGGTCCCCTATGCCCCGCCCGGTACCACCCACTTGGCAGAGAGCGTAAAACCCTACCTGCTTTCACACAACGTGTTTCTGATGTCCCACCACGGTGCGCTGACCTTGGGCGGCAGCATCAAAGAGGCGTACAATCGAATGGAAGTGCTGGAGCGCTGCGCCCGAATGATCCTCGCTGCGCGCATGCTTGGTCGGGTGCAGACGATCCCATACGGCCCGAAATCAACGGGAGGCGACGAGCCACGTTGACCGGTCGGCTAAAGGCAGTGGCATTCGGCAGAGTGCAGGGCGTGGGGTACCGTGCGTTCGTCGCCCGCGCTGCCGACCGCCTGAGGCTTACGGGGTTCGCCAAGAACCTCGAGGATGGGTCGGTGGCGGTAGTCGCCGAGGGGCCGGAAGACCGGCTCCGAGAACTGGTCGCATTGTTGCAACAAGGCCCCTCCTTCGCAAGCGTGGAGAGGGTGGAGTGGACTATAGAGGAAGGTGAGCCGGAGTTCGGTTGGTTCAGCGTGGAGTAGGAGTGAGTCTCGAGCGAGAGTTAGAGTCCTTTAAGGGCAAGACCGTCTGCGTCATCGGTGACCTGATGCTGGACGAGTACGTATGGGGACGCGCCGCTCGCATCAGCCCGGAAGCTCCCGTGATGGTGTTAGAGGCCCAGCGAAACGGGCGCGTGCCGGGCGGAGCCGCCAACGTCGCACACAACGTGCAGGCACTCGGCGGACGGGCACTACTGGTGGGGGTCGCGGGGGCGGACGAGCCGGGTGAAGCGCTTCTCGGCAGCCTGCGAGACATCGGGGTGGACACCTCGTACGTGGTGACGGCAACGGATCGCCTGACGACCCGAAAGACCCGCATCATCGCACAGCACCAGCAGGTCATCCGCGTGGACTGGGAGGAGCGGAACGATCTGACCACGCTGACCGCAGAGGCACTTGTCGAGAGGGCAACGGCTGCCATTGAGCGGTCCGATGCCGTGGTGTTATCGGACTACCGCAAGGGATGCCTCAATCAGCAGAGGGTGCAAGCGTTCGTGGCCGCTTCACGGGACACGGCCATCCCCTGCGTAGCCAACCCCAAGCCGGCTGCCCTTCCCTGGATGAGCGGTACGAGTCTGGTGTCCGTGAACCGTGTGGAAGCCAGCGAGTTCGTGGGGGCAAACGATCTCGAACTGAGCGAGCTGATCTCGCTCACCGAATCCAGACTCGCTGAGCACGGGATCGGTCAGGGCCTGATCACCTTGGGTGAGGAGGGCATGCACTTGTGCGGCACGGTGCGGGCTCACGTGCCTGCGCTGCGGGTAGAGGTGTACGACACGGCTGGTGCGGGGGACACGGTGATCGCCACCATCGGCCTAGGCTTGGCGGCCGGGCTGGATGTGCTGACAGCGGCGAGGATCGCGAGCGTAGCCGCCGGTTGTGTGGTTCGGCACGTAGGCGTCGTCGTGCCGACCCCGGACGAGGTAGTGTCTCTCGCACGCTCTGCCGACCTGTCGGTATAATGCGCTGAGATCACTCAGGGAGTGTCTTGACACATGCGGATCCGCAACAAAGAGCTTCGACGCCGACGCCACAGGCTGGAGAAGGCTGCACGCGTAAAGGCGAAGGCCGATGTTCGCGCGCCGAAGCCCACCACCTCACGCAGGAAGAACGCCTAGCCCTTCCCGCGTCACCGCCTGATCAACCGCACCACTGGGCCGGAAAGTGCGCTGCGGTCGGTCCTACGATCGTGCTCCCGATCGACGCCACCCAGGAGCCAACGCCGGGCAGCGGAACCTGCTTTCGCTCTCACGGTGACGTGGCAAGGCAGTCCGGTCTCCGTAGCGCCACTCCGGCGTCCTCGCCGGGAAGTCGGCACTACCGGCTGCCAAGGTTTCCTTGTCAGCGACCGCCGGGCTTCTGCCGGAACGTGCCCTGGGGTGAGGCCGTCGCAGCGGGTTTGAGCTTCAGCACCCAATCCGCGATCAGATCCATGGCGGTAGGCGACATCGTCTCCTGAATGGTCGCGTACTCGGTCGGCGACCCCGTCTTGGCTGTCTGGAAGAGATGGTTCAGCCCCTTCAGCTCGTGCACCTCGTAGTTTCGATTGCCGCCTTCCTTCAGCGCCCGCTCAATGGCCTGGAGGTTGACTTTGGCCGGCACCTGCAGGTCCAACTCACCGTTGATGGCGAGCACCGGGACACGCACCTTGCGAAGCGTGGGCGCCGGGTCGTAGGTTAGGAAGTAGCGAAACCACGGCGAGCCGACCATACGAATCTGGCCCTGGACGTAAGCCTCTTCGTTGCCGCCGAGCGCCTCTCTCTGTCGCTCGGAGAGCGAAGTCACCAAGTCGGAGGCCAGAGCCTGGAGCCGGCGTTCCCTCTCTTTGGGGGTGACATCCATCTTCACGATCTCGAAGATGCGCTCTTGCGCGCGACGTCCGTTGGCGATTTCCTCATCGGTTGCTCCCTCGGCGCGCGAGATCAACTCGGCCTGACGATACAGGATTTCCTCACCCACGATGCCCGTTCCGGCGAGCAGCACGATGAATGCGACGTTGGGGGATCGCACCGCAGCGATGGGGGCTACCAATCCTCCCTCGCTGTGCCCGGCGATACCTACGAGATCGGGGTTCACACCCGGGCGCGTTCGTAGGAACTCGACGCCGGCAATCGCGTCGGTTACGAAGTCCTCCGAGGTGGCGGTGGCGAAGTTGCCCTCGGACTTACCGACACCGCGGTCATCGAAGCGGAGGACCGCGATGCCCCGACGAGTCAGGTGGTCTGCTAGTACCAGAAAAGGCTTGTGCCCGAGAAGCGATTCGTCGCGGTCCTGGGGTCCAGAGCCGGATACCAGCACGATGCCCGGGAAGGGTCCGGTGCCCCTCGGGACAGTCACCGTGCCCGCGAGCAAGATGTCCGCTCTCTCGTTTCGGAACTGCACGTCCTCGACGATGTATGGGTAAGGCGGCTTCGGCTCTTGAGGACGTTGCGAGGTCGTAGGCTTTTCCATCTTCTTCAATGTCAGGTCCATCGTGAGACCGGACTGCCGGAACTTGCCGACGATGGACTGCTGGTCTTCCGCCATAGTGCCTTCGAACCGGGCACCTAAGGTCTTCATCTCGAACGCCACCTTGCCCGACTCGAACGTGAACTGGTCCACACCTAGACCGAACGCACCTTGATCTGGGCTATCCAGCTTTGCCGAGTAGCCTCCGCCTTCCAGCTTGGCCACGTGTAGGCCCAAACGCAACTTCGTTCCGCCCGGTACTACGAGAGATCCCTCCCAGTAGCCGATGACGGGGTCCTGCTTCGCACCGGCGCACCCACATGCGAGCAGAGGAAACAAACCGAGAACTACGAGCCAACAGAACTCCGTAAAGTGTGCCAACATCGCTGCCTCCTCGTGGCTGCAGATAGTACCGACAGGATACCGCGGCCGTTGCGAATCGGCCTAGGGGGCGCCGACGAGTCCGAAGTTCAGCAGCACGAGGTTCATGTCCGATAGGCCGACGATTCCGTCGCCGTCGCGGTCGCCTGCCGGGTCGGTGGACGAGAACCGGAGAAGAACGATGTTGAGGTCACCGAGCCCGATGGCGTTGTTGTCGTCCACGTCGCCGTTCGATAGGCAGAAGCTGACGGTGTTGGTACCTGGCGCGAGCGAGACCGACTGCTGCACGCTCCGAAGGAAGTGGGGGAACCGGAGGGCCACGTCATAAGTGCCGACAGGCACCTCGCAACCCGCGTACGAGCCTTGTGCATCGAGGGTGATTGGACAGCTGTGAAGGACGTCGAGCGAGCCAGGTTCGCGAAACTCCAGCACCGACTGCATGCCGGCGACTGCCGTGCGCTGCTGGAGAAGGACCGTGCCGCCGACAATTGCGGGGTTCGCTGAGCGATAGGCACGTACGTCGCTGCCCGAACCCGTCACGACCAGAACGCCGTCATCCGCCAAGATCGGACCACCCCTGCCGATGTCTGGAAGGGCGACGGACCACAGTAGCGACAGGTCGGGGGCAAGGGCGAACAGCTTGCCCCGCTCATAACTGCCGTTCGTGACGAAAACCTTGCCTTGTGCATCTAGGGCGAGCTTGGGTTGGACCGGATAATCGGAGGCAAGCGCGGGGGACTGGGCAAGGACAGAACCACTGTCGGCATCCAACTTCAGTACCCGCAGCGTCGCAGTAGAGCCGGACCGGGTCGTCGAATAGCTGTACACACCCCCGTCTGCGCCGACTGCGAACGAGGCGAAGGGGACGAAGCCTAACGGACCGCGCCACTTCTCGACGAGTGCCGCGCCGGTGTCCTCATAGGCTACCAAGTAGTCGGAGGCGACATCCCCTTGCGAACGCGGCGCGTACACGGTGCCGTCCGGCCCGACGAACGGCGCGACCTGCTGGATCGTGCCGCCGCTCAGAACCGGCCCGGCATAGAGCTTGGCACCGGTCGCGAGATCCAGAGCACACAATCTTGGGCCACCCGAGAGGCGCTCCCACGCGTACACGCGCTGGCCGAACGCAGCCGCACCACACGAGCCCTCTTGGATGCTGATCGCCGTGCTCCATACTGTGATTCCGGTGGCCCCGTCGATTCGCATGAGACCCACAGGCGAGCGAACCAGAACGTCGCCGTCCTCGGTGAAGCCGACGCTTTCGCCCCAAGTCTCGGCAATCACGTCCTGGGAGCGCCAAAGCACCGACCCATCGGCCGGGTCCAGGGCGAATAGGTAGTCCGGCTTGCTCGGACCTGCCGCACGAGTTGCGTACACTCGCCCGTCTCGAAAGCCGGTGACCCGGCTGCGGCCCGGATCTGCGGACTGGACGGGCAGGACCGTGTTCCACCGCTCCGCACCCGTCATCAGGTCTTGCGCGACGATGACGGAGTCCCAAATTGCATCCCAACCCACCACCCGGGTGCTGACGAGGAGTCCGCCGGCACACACGGGCTGGTCGCCGAGGATGCTGTCGCGACCACCGGCCCATAACAGATCACTCTTCATCGGTCCGACGACGGACGAGGCACCGTTTCTGGAAGGGGTTTTGCCGATACCAACGCACCAATCGTCCGCGGATGCGGGCGCTGTGTAGAGCAGGAGCCAAGCGACGATCGCGTTGACGATAGGGCGTCGGCTCTTCCATGAGGTGTCCGGGTGGCAATGCATTCCTTGCGGTCCGTCGAGTGCTGGTCTTATTCTATTTCTACAGCGGTTTCGGTCTCCCGGCAAGATGCATGAGATTGGCCGCGAACTTCTGTAGACATGAGTGCACGATTCAGGTTTGCGTTGGCACTGGCCGTGGGTTTGCCGGCGGTCCTCTCGTGGGGGCAGGTGCTGAAAGACGGTTTCAGCACGGCAGGGCTTACATGGAAGCTCAAGCAACACACGCTGGCAGGAGGCCGCGTGCCGTTCGTCGCCGATCCAGTGCTGGAGCAGGTGGCGGTAGTCCCTTCGTTTGCCCCCGACTGGGAGACTGAGGTCGCGGCAGACAACAGCGGCCGAGTCGAGCACGCGTTCACTCGCAACGGGTGGGCTGGCGCGACGGTCCCGGCTCAGTCGGATGGCGTCGCGATTCTAACCGGTATCGGCTTCAGCTACGGTTTCATCAACGGCGTGCCGTTTGCAGGTGACCCTTACTCGCACGGCTACCTGCGCGTGCCGGTAGCGCTACGGAAGGGGGAGAACCGCTTGCTGTTGCGTTGCGCTCGGGGCGGGTTTTCTGTTGCTCTCTCCGATGCGCGAGGACCGTGTTCTCTCAACCTTCGTGACTCGCTGGTGCCGGACTTGGTGGGTCGGGCAGGCGAAGAGGCGCTGTGCGCCGTGGTGATTCTCAATCACCTCGAAGAACCGCTACGTGGCGCGGTGCTGGAAGTCGGCGACGGGAAGGTTTTCGAGAAACGGAGAGTGCACATCCCCGAGATCGTGCCGCTCGGCCTTATCAAACTGCCGTTCCGTACGGCTCTCCGCACCCGGGTAGCCGAGGAGCCTCTCGAGCTAGCCATCACGCTGAAGCATGGGAAGGCCGAGATAGCCGAACGCCTCGAGTTGGGGCTGCGGAAGTCGGGACAGGCGTACAAGATCACGCGTGAGTCGGCGATTGATGGCTCCGTACAATATTACGCCGTCCGCGAGCCCACTGCCCTAAAGACCGGTGAGAAGGCTGCACTGTATCTGTCACTCCATGGAGCCGGGGTCGAGGCGATTGGACAAGCCGGAGCACACTACCCCAAGGAGGCGGCCTACACCGTAGCACCTACCAACCGGCGGCCGTTCGGCCACGACTGGCAGGAGTGGGGACTGATGGATGCGTTGGAGAGCCTGAGCCACTTTCGGACATCGCATGACATAGACCCGAACCGCGTCTACCTTGTCGGACACTCGATGGGGGGCCACGGAACGTGGTATCTCGGCGCAGTGCTGCCGTCGCTCTGGGCTGCTATCGGGCCGTCGGCTGGGTGGATCAGCTTCTTCTCCTACGGCGGGGGTACCGCACCGAAGTCGGAATCGGGTCCCAGGGCCGCCCTCGAGACTGCGAAACTGGAGAGTGACACGCTTTCGCTCATCCGCAACCTCGAGGATTTGCCCGTATTCGCGGTACACGGTACGGCAGACGATAACGTGCCTATTACGGAAATGCGTGAGATGGTCTCGCGACTAGGCGAGTTCCACAAGGACCTGCGCGTTCACGAAGAGCCGGATGCTGGCCACTGGTACGACTCACCGGATCACCCCGGGGCAGAGTGTCTCGACTATCCGCCACGCAACGAGTGGTTCCAGCGGCGCGTGCGCCCGGCGGCGCCGACCAGCTTGAGGTTCCGCACGCAGAACCCTGCCCTATCGTCAGACCACTTCTGGTTAAGTGTCGTGCGGCAACAGGAGAGCGGCAAGCTCACCTCGGTGCACGCAGAGCTTCGCGCGGATCTCGAGCAGGTTCGCGTGGAAACGGAGAACGCTGCGGCGATTACGCTCGACCTCTCGCGCTGCTTTGCCATATCCGGCGGTCTATCGGTGGTGGTTGATGCAACGCGCCTCGCCGTGACGGATGCCTCGCGGCCGATTCTGCTGGAGCGGGCGGGCGGGCGTTGGCGGGTCGTCGAGGAACACGATCCAGCCTTGAAGCACCCCCTGCGGAGCGGCCCTTTCAAGTACGGCCTCACCCGCCGCATGGTGTGGGTGTATGGCACGCACGGCACTCCCGAAGAGAACGCTGCGTGCTTGGCCAAGGTCCGCTTCGACCAACAGATGTGGTGGTATCGCGCCAACGGGAATGTCGAGGTGATACCTGATACCGCGTTCACGCCGGCGAAGTACCGAGGGCGGAACGTCGTTCTATACGGCCACGCGGACATGAATACGGCGTTTCCGAGAGTGCTGACTGACTGCCCAATCGCCCTGCGTCGTGGATCGGCGCTGGTTGGAGGGCAGCGGTTCGATGGAGACCTCGCAGCGTGGTTCGTCTATCCGATTGCGGGCACCGACGCGGACTCGGTGGTGGTGATTGGGGCGACCTCCGCCCTCGCGATGCGGCGTACGTTCGAGCCGAGGTACTTTACGAGCGGAGTGTCACTTCCGGACTTCGCACTCGTAGGACCGGACCTGCTGCAGAAGGGTGACGACGCTGTGTTAACCTCAGGCTACTTTGGTGGCAACTGGGCTCTACCGAGTCCGTAACAAAGCTCAGAACTCCTGCACCACTTTTAAGACCAGACGCTCCGTGAACTGCTTTGCGTTGGGGTCGCCCAAGATCACGAACATTTCTAGGCCGCCATAGCCCGACTTGCGGTAGCTGAGGTACCAGTTCACCGCGCTGTCGCGGCGAACTAACCGGCCACCAATCGCTCGGTCGGGTGCAAAGTCGTAGGCGATACCTAGCACATCTTGCCGTCTGGTGCCACCGATTCGCACCCACTCACTGGACAGACTGACGTTCAGCCTTCCTCCGAACTGCCACCTAGCGGAGGGTGTAATGGCAAAGTAGTCTAGCCCCGCGAGGCGCCCCGTTCGGATGCCGAGACCGACGTTTCGAAACCGATCCAGCGCGGGATAGCCGAAGCCGACCGACGCGACGAGATCATCGTTCTCCTGGAACCGGCTTGCGAGCAGCGAGGAGTAGAGCGAGAGGCTGTTCGTCCGCAACTCGACCGACGAAGTGACACCCTGCCGGAACAAGCTACCATCGTACCGCTCGAAGCGATTGGCATCGAGCGACCACTCGATCGAGCGGATGGGACCGCTCCGCCAGTCCCCGTTGTAGCCCACGCTGAAACTAACACCTCGCTCGTCCGTGAAGGGCACGTAGCCGTTCCGCGGCAAGTACCCAGGGCTGGTCAACGCATAACTGGCGCCCAGGAACCAGCGCTCGGGCACCCAGAAGACACCGACTCGCGCATTCTCACCGGACCCGGTGAGGTCCTCCGAGACGGCATAGGCGCCACTGAAACTCCAATCTCCTCGCCGGATCCTTGCGGTGCTCTGAACCACGAGATTGCGTTGGCCGTCACCTTCGAGCCCTACGACCTGCAAGCCATAAGAGTCGAACGGGCTGGCCCGGCTCACGAGGTTGACAACGGCATCGGTCCTGCCGCCGACGCTGTGCGTGGCCAGGAGACCGATGTCTGCTCCGTTGGTCTTGCCGTAGAACTTGGCACCGAAGTCGAATGCCGGAACGCGGATCGGATAGAAGGAGTTGGTCCGGTAGTCGGCGGTGCGGTAGTAGGCGGCCCCCTCGAGAAAGAACGGTCGGCTTTCATCGGCGATCACTTCGGAATAGGAGAAGTCCACGCTGGTGACCGCAGCCTCCACATCGGAAAAGTCGGGATTGAGGGAGACCACCCCGGTTTGCTGGGGGGTGAACCGGAAGCGCGCATCCACACCCGCTTGTCTGACGACGTCGCCCTCCGAAACACCGCCGAAAGCGTATGCAAGCAGCGAGAGACGCTGGGCCCCGTTCTCCGGGGGTAGTACGACCCCTACCCACTCTCCCGAGTACTCGACCTTGGACTGCGGGCCGAGGTTACTCCAATACGACCGGGTCTGGGTGCGCGCCTGATAGCGCTCGAAGTTGATGCCCAGGTTGCGGGGCTTTCCGTCGGCTGGGGGGCGTGCGAAGTTGACCCAGGGCACAGCTACCTCTACGGTCCATCCGCTCTCGTCAATCTTGGCTGCGCTCTGCCAAACGCCTTCCCACTCCAGCTTGCCGGCCCGCCCTCCCGCGAAGCGCGCGAACTGAGTGCCAAGGGGGTTGACGTCCAGCATGCTCTCGTCTTCCCAACGCTTGTTGTTGAACGGGTTGATGTAGATACGAACCCGGTCTTCGCCCCGGAATCGAACGCCCCGTTTGCGTTCACGTGCGACGATCTGGTCCGGGCGGCTGTCCACACATCGAAACGCCACGTAGATGGCCCTGTCGTCGTAACCGATGCGTACGCTGGTGTCGTCCGCCACCGGGGTCCCGAGCGATTCGTCAGTGAACCCTGAGACCTCGGGGAGTGTGGCCCAACAGGGGTCGTCGAGGATACCGTCGATCACGGGTGGGACTTCGACGCGGACAGCGGGCACCGTGCGATTGCGAGTGGCATCCTGTGGGAGTGCGGAGCCCCAAGCTATGGGCGCAGCACACAGCAAGAGGACTACCATCATGCAGGGACCGGCCACCATGCTGCGTGGCGGGGGTGAGGCCGGCTCACGGCACGAGCCGAGCATCGGAAACCTCCGAACCGTTAGTGCGATTCGCAGTATCTTACCTGCGAGCGTCCGTGGTCCCTGGGACTACGGATTGCCGAGACAGACGACTACCGGTATGGCAGCCGGCGGCACATCGGGCTTGAGAGCGGCAGGATTGTGGTGCCCCAACACGTACAGCTTCCGGTAAGCCGGAACCAGCGCGTTGACGCTGAGAGCCGGTAGGTCGTGTCGTAGTAGTGTCTCCCCCGTGGCCAGGTCCAAGACTTGGAGTTGAGTACCCATGGGGCCACCCCCTGTCTTGGAAGGGATCTGAAACGCGGCGTACACCCGCTGCCCTCCCGCCACCATCGCAAGGAGCGGCCAGCCCTTCTTGCCCTTCCAGTGCTCGGCACCCGTCGTCGGGTTGAACGCGAACATCTGTCCTGTATCCGCAGAATAGCCCACCGCGAACGACGGGCTGGCAATACACAGTTTGTCCGCCCTGCCCCACTCAGTGGGAGCCTTGCCTGTCTTCACCCAGCGAGAAACGAGGCTGCCGTCCTCCTCCACGCTCCAAGTTTGGGTGGCGAGCTCGTCACCCATCGGGACCATGGTGGTCGAGGTATCGGCCCAACCGGCGACCACCAGGTTCTTGCTGCAGGCGAGTGCTCCCGGCTGCTTCGAGGTGCTGGTCGGGAGGAACACCACCTGGGGTTCTCGGTTGCTGAAGCAGACTACCGAAGAGCCGGAGGCTGGGATAGCTGAGGGGTGGTTGAACAGCGACCACTGCCCCGTGGCCCGGATCCGCAACGCCGAGTTCCAAGAAAGCGTCTCACCGTTCTTCGTGTCGAAGAACCGCGCGACGTGTCCGCCGTCGCCACTGCCGACGACGAGGGCGAAATCGTAGCCAGGGATCAGGCGAGGGGTTGGGGTGGTCTCGGGCACCGTGACGTCCCATAGCCTCTCGCCAGTGCGACCGTCCAACGCTATCAGCCCGGAGTCGGACAGCGCCATAACTACGCCTTTGCCTGCCGCGGCGATCTCGTTCGCGGCGAGCGGCCGGCTCCAGAGAATCATCCCACTCGTCGCGTCCAAAGCCGCCACGGTGTCCTTTGACTTCAGGTACAGCCTGCCGTGCGCTGCGACGGCTTGCCGCCAGGTGATCATCTCGGTACGGATGGAGCTGAGGTTGGTCCGCCACACTTGGCTGGTTACGCCAATCGGCGGCACGCGGGTGTAGCATGAGCCGGATGCGTCGCCGGTGAGCATCGGCCACTCGTCCGGCTGCGGCCACACCTGGCCGAGAGCCAGCGGAACGGTCAGCGATAAGAGGATGCAGGCAAGGGCTTTCATGGGGTCCTGGTTCGTAGTCGGCCGTGTCGAGTCCTGTCTGGGGTGCATGAGTATCGCCGGTGGTCCAGCGAGGGAGACGGATGGCCCGACGCTGTCCATAGGAACACGCTGTGCGTTCAGCGTGTGCAGAGGGGCGCCGGAGGAGCGCGTGGCGAACCCCGCATCCCAACCAACTCCCCGCAGCAGCGAGAATGCTGCGGGCTAGCGACAAAGGAGAAGCGTGCGCAAGAACCTGCCATAGAGCCGTGGGAGCCACGGATAACTACCTAGCGCCCGCCAGTGTGAACTCAAGGCACCAGCCCAGCGCCCCTCGCGTGCCAAGCTCTTGCCCTGGCCCGAATAGCAGAGCGCTATAAGGCGACGCAGCAAGCGACGGTATCGTCGTTTCTCTCTCGGCTCAAACCGTGCCGAGAGTACATCCCAGTTGGCGAGCACGCGATCCTGCAGAACCGTGAACGAGCCCTCCCAGAACTCCCGTCCCAGCGAGCTGGTGTTCGCCCCGTGAAGGCGGTACTTGATGAGCCGGTCGGGCAGGAACAGGAAGTCACCGTGGGCAGCCATCCGGAACCAGAGGTCCACGTCCTCGTACGCGTCGAGGTTTTCGTCGAAGCCGCCGGCCCGCAGGACGGCATCGCGACGTACCATCGCCGAGCTCGAAAAGATGCGGTTCGTGGGCAGCAGATGCGCGAATGGGCATCCTCGCTCGGGCGGTTCGAGCTTGCGCGGCCTGCGATCTTCGGTGCCGTCGCCGTGCAGGAAGACGCAGTCCGTGTGGCACAGTACGATGCCTTGCTCGTCGCAGACGGCCGCATACTGACGTTCGAGCTTATGCGTCTCCCACAGATCGTCGGCGTCTAGAAAGGCAATCCAGTCGGCGGAGGTTTCGGCGATGCCTCGGTTTCGAGCGGCGGCGAGACCACGGTTCTCCTGCTGCACGACTCGCACACCCAACGCCTTCGCCGCCGCTGCGGAGTCGTCGGTGCTTCCGTCGTCCACCACAACGATCTCGGCTCCGTTCAGGGTCTGGTACCGGGCGGTGAGAATGGCATCGGCCAGGAAGCGCTCGTAGTTGAAGCAGGTGATGACGATGCTGACCGGAGGTGTCACCAGAGTGGTCGCCTCTGAATGCGGTCGCTTCGTCTGGTCATACGTCCGGCAACTTCTGACTGCTCGGCTATCGTGAGCGAAGGCGGCGTGTGCATGTCGCTGTGGTCGGAGAAGATGGTCGCACTGCTCGAGAGCAGCAGGGCGGCATCCGAAGTGTACCACCCCTCGCTAAGGCTGCTGTCTCAGACTTCCCGTCGAGAGATTCCATGCCTCAGCCCGTGGCCTGTAGCGTCTCAGCTAACCGCACTAAGAGAAGGCGACAGCTCGACGGCGAGCCGTTCTGCCAGTCCGAGTGCCGGCTCGGCGGCGCGCTGCCTTGTCCAGAACGAGGACAGCTTCACGATGTCTCTTGCGAACATGCAGGTCGGATAGGTGAGCAGCACGGGGCGCTCGGCACGTTCTGCCAGAGCCACAGCGGCATCCTCACGAAGAACGCCTGCCACTCTCAGTTCTGCGCGGAGAAACGAGCGCGCTACACCGACGAGCCGCTCCGCCGCAATAGCATCGTTCTCGCTCGCAGCGAAGTTGACGCACAGGGAGATGGAAGTCCCTGGGCTCCTGCGGCTTACCATTTTCAGCACCGAGTACGCTGCGGCCATGTCGTCCGAATCGGGTGCGGTGAGCGTCAGTGCTTCATGGGCACTTCGGACGAACGTAAGGGCGCTTAGAGACGAACCGATGCCGGCGTCGAGGACGATGAAGTTGAACAGACTCTCCATGCGAACGAGCTCGCTGAGGAGGTTACGTGTCTGTGCCGACGTGAGGGCCGGTACCTGTTCGAGTTCGGCCCCGCCACGCAGGACGGCAATGCCTCCAGGACCTTCGGCAAGAAGGTCCTGGAGCCTGGCTCGTCCGCCCAAAGCCTCCGCAAGGGAGCGGGGGGAGCTGATGCCAAGAACGCTCCGGAGGTTGTCCTGCCCGATGTCCAGGTCCACGAGCACGGTCGAGCGGTCTTGTTGCTGCAACGCGATGGCCAGGTTGGCGGCCACTTGGGTTCTGCCGAGCCCGGTGCGGCCGCCCGTAACGACGATGGTATAGGCTCTTGTCATCGCTCTCACCTCACGGCTCTACTTGGTCTCCCGCTCGACTGCGGCCAGGTAGCGGGAGACCCCGGCGCCGGCCGCGACCTCCGGCCAGTGTTGGGCCAGAAGGTCCTCGGCCAGCGAGAGGGCGTCTCGATAACGCCCGTGTCGCTCTGCGGCACAGGCCCTTAAGATGATTCGGTTGAGTGCAGGCGGAAGCTCCTCACATGCGGCCAGTCCGCCCTCCAGGATCAGGCGCGTCACTGCCGCCACGCCCGCACCTGGAAAGGCGGGGCGCCCTGCCGCCATCTCGTAGAGCAGCGTGCCCAGCGAGAAGATGTCGGCCCGCGGGTCGAGCGGCTCGCCCGCTATGTATTCCGGGGCGCGGTAGCGGAAGTCGTCGGCTTCGAGGAGACGGACCTCGTCGCCCACCTCGTGTGGCTCGAAGCCGAGGCCGAGATGTGTCAGCTTGACCTCGTCTCCGCTCAGCAACGCGCAGTTCGAGGGGCTTAGGGCCTTGTAAACAAGCTGGTGGCGGTGTAGGTGGCGAAGCCCGTCGCACAACTGAAGGCCTATCTCGCAGGTGGCGGCCAGAGAAAATTTCCGCTCCCGCTGCAGGCGCTCACGAAGCGTCTCGCCGTGGACCGCCTCACTCACGATAAACTTCAGCCCATCGGCTTCGCCGACGTCGTGAATGGTCAGCACGTTGCGGTGCGGGAAGCGAGCCAGCCAGAGCGAGTGCTCCAATACCCTCCCAGCGCGTCGGGCCAGAGTGTCATCCAGGTCAGGGCACAGTACAGCTACGGTAACTCTGCGCAGAAGCCGGGTGTCATCGGCCTCAAACCACACAACGCCAGGTTCCTCCCAGCGCACGGAGCTGAGCCTGTAATGGAGGAACATGTCGCCCGGCCGCACGGGCAGTACCTGTTGCGGACCGCTTCCGCCGATTCCATAGCGGCGGTCCAGTTCAGCAGCGATCTCCGCGGGCGTCGCGACTTGGAGTGCGATGGCACAATCGGAGACGTTCTCGAGCGCTTCGAGCGCTTCGGTGTCGCCGGGGTCGAATATCGCACAGGAGAGCGTCGAGCCGAGTCTTCGGAGCGGAATGACCTCGAGTTGGCGGGCCAGGTCCTCGGGCACACAGGCCGTGGCCGCCGCATCTAGCGGGCATTGGTCGAAGCGTGCGATCTCAAGTCCATACAGCAGCCCGAGGGCCTGTATGATCTGGCTCGGGCTGGCCGCTCCGGTCTCCAAGATGGCACGCGACAGGCGCTCTCCGCTCGTGCGGCTTCGGCGTTCGGCTTGGCGTAGCTCCGCTGGCGTGAGCGCGCCCGAGGCGATCAGGATATCGCCGAGCTTGGACGCGTCAACTTCCTCCTGCGGAAGGGAGGCGGGCTGCCGGGTGATCACACCTCAATTATCGGCGTGCTATCGCGCTCGCGTGCCCTCTCCGCGCATCAGTAAGTGAGTGGCCCTAAAAGCGGAAACCGAGCGTTGCGAAGAACCCCGTCACCGAGGCCCCACCCGCCGCCGGATAGGCCGAATAGCCGCCACGCAAGGAGAGTCTGTCCCCGAACATGTAGCCCGCGAAGATGCTGGCTCCGACACCAATCTGGTCCTCTTTGGTCCCCGGCGTGATCGCACGGCCCGGAGCCTCTCCGTTGCCACCCCCGCCATCGCCTTCCTCCGCAGCCTGAACACGTGTGTCGAACAGGCCGACCTCGAAGCCGCCAAATGGCCCTCCGTAGCCGCCGGAGGCCTTTTTGCCGAACCAGGTCTGGCGGAGAAACGCGCCCGCGACGGCGATCTCGCTGCCCGCATCCGAGCGTTGGGTGTAGCTGATGCCGACTGAAGTAACCGCTCCTCCGGCGCTCCGGTTCACGTCGCGCGACAGGGTGGCAAGGAAGGCAGTCTCACCCACCAGCTCCTCGATCTCTTCTTGGGGGAAGAAAGCGCCGATCTCGATCTGCCAGGGATTTGGGCCGATGTCTTGGGATGCAACTACCGTCGGGCCGACGAGGCCGGCTGCGAGCAGGGACAAGCAACATCCTAATCGCTTCATGAACGCACCCTTTTTCCGTAAAGAGTCAGCGCCGCGGCTGCTCGCTCTCGGGTGCGCCTAGTCCTGGCGCACCCCGCGACACGGCACTGTTGCGTGAATCTACCCCAGCAGCCCTACGGGTGCCGAACAGCAGTCGACCGACTACATGCGTCGCCTGCGCATACCGAGGCCGAGCAGAAACAGCGCTCCCCCCGTGCCGACCAGCATGCTGGGCTCGGGAATGGGTTCGCCGCCTCCGAGGTCCAGGAACGGTACCACGAGCAGGGAGCCCAGGAACCCCAGGTTGAACCCGCTGCCGGGTAGAAGCGGGACCGCCGGGGTGACCTGGGCGGTGGCCACTTCCGGCCACTCGCCGAAGCTCATTTCGGGGATTGACGGGATCAGCAGCGCCACTTCTTCGGGGTCCTCGGCAACGGGCTCGGCCGGCTCGGCCGTGGTCTCGAACAGCGTGGCCTCGCGCAGGGCGCTATCCAGCAGGATGAGCGGCTCTAGAATGGATGGCACGGTGGTCGGCTCCTTGAACGCCGATACGTTCCAAGACATCGGGTTCCCGCACGACATCTTGAGGATGGGGATGCCCTTGCTGTCTTCCCACACGCGCGTTCCCGGCTTGAGTGCGAGCACGCGGGAGCGAATCACGCCCGAAGGAAGGCAGGAGTAGACTCGGTACTCGCCGCCCATGCGCAGCACGGAAACACGGAGGCCGGAGAGGTAGCGGACAAGCTCATTTTTGGTCATTGCGTAGTGCCGCATGTAGCGGTCCGCAACGACCGGGTCGTTCTTGACCTGCTCTACGAGTTGCTTGGTCGAGGTGGCCGGGTGATTCAGAAAGGCGTTTCTTTCGATAGCCAGCGCCGAGCCGGCCGACACCATCCAGACTACTACAAGCAAAGGGACATACGCCCTCATGTTGATACCATCCTTCAATCAACGCAACATGCGCGACCGGCCAACGCCGATCAGCGATCATATTGTATATGCGGGTTCTGCAGTTTTCCGGCCGGATCGCGAGTTGACACCACGACTTCCGGCATATATGCCGTACGAGGTTGCCGCAGATGGCTGACTATCCGGTTTCCCGCATCGCTTCTTCTTGCATCAGACCGTGGAGACGCGCCAGCTGTTCCACTAGGTTCTCGGCCTCGGCGAGTGGCCACTGAGTTGCCGCGTCGGACCACGCGCGCTCCGGGTCTGGGTGTACCTCTAGGAATACCCCGTCCACTCCTGCCGCCACGGCGGCCCGCGCGAGGTAAGGGATGGCCTCGCGGTTGCCACCCGAAGCCGTCCCGGCCGCTCCTGGCCGCTGTGCCGAGTGCGTGGCATCAAAGACGACTGGGACGCCGAACGAACGCATCACGGCCAATCCGGCCATGTCCACAATTAGCGTATTGTAGCCGAAACTCGTCCCGCGCTCTGTCAGCGCGACGCCGATTGCTCCCGCGGTGCGCAGCTTCTCGACGATATTGCGGCAGTCCCACGGAGCGAGGAACTGGCCCTTCTTCACATTTACCGGTCGCCCGGTAGCGGCAGCCGCCAAGAGAAGGTCGGTCTGCCGGCAGAGGAAGGCGGGGATCTGCAGCAGGTCGGCGACGCGAGCTACCGGCGCGCACTGCCACGTCTCGTGGACATCGGTCGTAACGGGCACCCCGAACTCTGTACGCACGGCTTCGAGAATCTCCAGCCCGGCCTCCATGCCCGGGCCCCGAGAGGAACTTCCCGAAGATCGGTTCGCCTTGTCGAAGCTGGTCTTGAAGATGTAAGGCAATCCGAGCCGTTCGGTCACGCTGCGCAGTTCGCCGCACACGCGCCGGCACAGCTCCAGGCTCTCTGCGACGCAAGGCCCCGCGATCAGGGTGAGACGAGGCCCACCGAGCGGCACACCCGAGACGTCCACCACCGCATCCATTGTCCCATTGTGACACAGGGCACGAGGCGGACCGTCGGGTAGAATCCACCTTGACCCGCCGCGTTTGGAAGGCGGACTGAGGAAGCGAGAAACGGCCGCATGGCAACGGATTACCTGCCCATACTCCTGCTTTTCGCAATCGGTACCCTGCTCGCCATCGTGATGGTGGGGGCGAGCTGGCTCTTCGGGCCGAAGAAGAAAACACCGTTCAAGGAGACGCCGTACGAGTGCGGCGTGGAGCCGGTCGGCGATGCGCGCGAGCGCTTCCCCATAAAGTTCTTCCTGGTAGCGATTCTGTTCATCATCTTCGATATCGAGAGCATCTTCCTGTACCCATGGTACGTGACGCTGAAGGGCGCAGACAAGGCCTTTCAGGTGTTCACCCTCGTCGAGGTCGGTGTTTTCTTCGCGCTATTGGTGGTGGGCTATCTATACGTAATCCGACGAAACGCAATTGACTTCGACGAGGGGTCGGTCATGGAGAACTTGCCCGATGCGGAAGTCGCTCCCGTGCGAAGGGACGAGGTCGCCTAGATGCCACTGCCGGAAGTGGCGGGCGAGCGCCAAGACGTTCATCTGCTGCGACAGACATTTGGGGATAAGATCCTGGATGTGCAGGTGTTTCGTGGAGACGTTCGGGTCTCCGTATTACCTGCTCACGTCGTAGAGATCGCTACCTGGCTGCGTGATCACCCCGAGTTGCAGTATCGCTTCTTCAGTGAGTGCGTGGCGGTGGACTACTCGGCGTGGAAGCACCCGCGGGCGTTCGCACAGCGTTTCGAGGTGGTGTACAACCTGTACTCGCTGAAGCACTTCACACGCATCTTCGTGAAGGTGTTGGTGAATGATGGGCAGGAGACACCCAGCCTGTGCGGTGTGTGGCCTGGAGCCAACTTCCCGGAACGCGAAGTGTTCGACCTGTTCGGCATTCGGTTCTCCGGGCACCCCGACCTTCGGCGTATCCTCACACCTCCCGATTGGGTGGGGCACCCGCTGCGGAAGGAGTACCCATTGGGTGGCGAAGGAGTGGTGTTCCCCGACGGGACCCAAGGGCCCGCAGTAGGTGAGAAGCAGATTCCTTTCGCTGGTCAGGCTTTCGAGGGCAAGACCGGTAGCGAGGACGTGGGGGGACGATGAGCGAGTACATGCCGTCCACCTCGCTGGACATGGAGAAGACCGGCGAGAACACGATGGTCATCAACATGGGTCCGCAGCACCCTGCGACCCACGGTGTGCTTCGTGTGTTGCTGGAGCTGGAAGGCGAGACCATCGTCGCGCTGAAGCCCGAAATCGGATACCTGCACACAGGCATGGAGAAAGAGGGCGAGTTCCTCGACTACCGCAAGTGTGTCACCATGACGGACCGCATGGATTACCTTGCGGCCAATTCCAACAACCTCGCGATGACACTCTCGGTCGAGAAGTTGCTCGATATCGAGATTCCTCGGCGTGGGCAGTATTTGCGAGTAATTCTGGCCGAGCTTTCGCGCATCGCGAGTCATCTAGTGTGGTTGGGCACACACGCGCTGGACCTCGGTGCGATGACGGCGTACTTCTACGCATGGACCGAGCGGGAGAAGATACTCGATATGTTCGAGATGTTCTCCGGCGTGCGTATGATGCCCAGTTGGATCGTGCCTGGCGGCCTGCGGGGCGACATGCCTGACGGCTTCGAGCGCAAACTGCGGGCGTTCCTGGCAGATTTCGTGAGCGAGTTAGGCGAGATGGAGGGCCTGCTGACGAAGAACCCCATCTGGATGCAGCGCACGAAGGGCGTGGGATTGATCACGGCAGAGCAGTGCATGGCACTGGGCGTTAGCGGTCCGATCATACGTGCTTGCGGGGTAGCGTGGGATATACGGAAGAGCAACCCCTACAGCGGGTATGAGGAGTTCACGTTCAGCATTCCGACTGCAAAACACGGCGACGTATATGACCGATTCCTTGTGCGAATCGAGGAGATGAGGCAGTCGGCGCACATACTACGGCAGGCGATAGATGGACTTCCGGAAGGGCCATGGAACTCCTCGGATCGTAAGGTCGTGCCGCCACCACGAGAGGAACTAGACACCTCGATGGAGTCTCTCATCCACCACTTCAAGATATACACCGAGGGGATCAGTCCGCCCGTGGGCGAAGCGTACGTGCCTATCGAGGGGCCGAAGGGCGAATTGGGGTTCTACATCGTGAGTGATGGCACACCTTACCCCTATCGCTTCCACGAAAGGCCGTCCTGCTTCATGAACCTGCAGGCGCTGGAGCCCATGTGCGTAGGGCGAATGGTAGCGGACGTGGTCGCTACCATAGGTTCGATTGACATCGTTCTCGGAGAGATAGATCGATGAGTGATCTGCTGCAGCTAACTGGTAGGCGGCCGCTGCCACCCAAGCCGGATGAAGTGGAGTTGCGCTTTTCGGCCCGAGCGGTGGCCGAGCTGGACCGACTGCTGACCCATTACCCCGACAAAAAGTCCGCCATCTTACCCACCTTGTGGATTGCCCAGCGCGAGTATGGGGGTCATCTGACACCTGGTGCACTGGCAGAGGTGGCTGTTCGACTGAACCGTCCCTTCGCGGAGATCGAAGGAGTTGCTACCTTCTACTCAATGTATGAGTTTCATCCGGTAGGTAAGCACCTCATCGAAGTGTGCACCTGCCTCACATGTCACCAGAAGGGTGCGTATCGCATTCTCGATTACCTGAAGCAGAAGCTCGGGATCGATCTAGGTGGTACCACCGAAGATGGCATGTTCTCACTGAAGGAGGTGGAGTGTCTGAACGCGTGCGACCGGGCACCGCTCCTTCAGGTCGGTTCTTCATACTACGGGCCGGTGGATGAGGCTAAGATCGACGCGCTATTGACTGACTTACGAAAGAAAGAGGACAGCTCGGTCGTGCAGCTGGCCAACGACATCGTGCAGTGTCACCTAACAGTCTCGGAGCGCAGGGAAGTGGGCGAGGTAGGCTAGATGGGCGAGTACCGGTTGCTGCTCGAACACGCTCATGAGCCGGACTACGCCACCCTAAAGGGCTACACCGCGCGTGGAGGATACGAAGCTCTGAAGAAGGCGCTCTCGACCGACCGCCAGACAGTGATTGACGAGGTGAAGGCTTCCGGCCTACGTGGCCGCGGCGGTGCAGGCTTCCCTGCTTGGATCAAGTGGAATGGAATCCCGAAGGATCGGCAACAGCCGCACTACGTTTTATGCAATGCGGACGAGGGTGAACCTGGAACCTTCAAGGACAAACAGTTGATGGAACAGTGCCCCCACATGGTAGTGGAGGGTATGGCGATTGCCGCCTACGCGACGATGTCGGATGTCGCCTACATCTACATCCGTGGTGAGTATGTAGACGCCGCCAAGGCCATGCGCCGTGCCATTGACGAGGCGCTGGAAGCAGGGCTGATAGGTAAGAACGCCTGCGGCACGGATGTACGAATCGATGTCCACATCCACATGGGAGCCGGATCGTACGAGTGTGGCGAGGAGTCGGCGATGATGTCCAGCCTCATGGGCGAGAGGGGCATGCCGCGGCTCAAGTTCCCACACGCGCCGCTGCCCGTGATCGCGGGCCTGTGGGATTGTCCCACGCTCATCAACAACGTGGAGACACTCGCCTCGGTACCACATATCGTCTCGCGCGGCGGAGAGTGGTATGGTAGTCTCGGTGCTAACACGCAGCGCAGCAGGGGCACCAAGATATTCAGCGTTTCGGGCAACATCAACAAGCCTGGCAACTACGAGGTCGAGCTGGGTACCCCTCTCATGGAACTCATCGAACTGGCCGGTGGTGTGGAAGGCAAGTTGAAGGCCGTCATTCCAGGGGGCTCGTCGGTACCCATCCTTCCCGCCGATAAGTGCGATGGGGCGATCCTCGGCTATGAGGAACTTTGGGAGCGTGGTACGCAGCTAGGCTCAGGCGGTTTCATGGTGCTGAACGAGGACGTATGTATTGTCACCTATATGTGGCGGACGGCACTCTTCTACGCGCGGGAGAGTTGTGGCAAGTGCACTCCCTGTCGCGAGGGTACTAGCTGGATGGTGAAGGTGCTAGAACGCATCCTCCGTGGCGGCGGGCGCATGGAAGACATCGAGACCTTGTCCGACATCTGCAAGCAGATAGACGGGCGCTCCTTCTGTGCGCTAGGTGACGCCGCTGCTTGGCCGATCGCTGCGTCCATAAAGCACTACCGTCATGAGTATGAGCACTGGATCACCGAGAAGCGCTCGCCGGTCGCCCCCGAGCGGCTCGCGGTCATGGTACCTTCGCTGTAGCGGAGGAGCGAGGCTCTCCCAACCTGTCATGCCGGGCTTGTAGAAGCTTGCGACCAGGTGCCGCGGTGGTAGCATCTGAAACCGAGAACATGCAAACTACCGAGTCGTGCTTCGACAGACTCAGCATGACGAGTCCCTAACTATATCCAGCAACACATTACAGGCGGCAGACAGTTGCCACCCTAAGGGATCTCCTCCCCACCCGACTCTACGTTCTCCTTGGTGAAGATCCTAGTCGGCAGCACAACCTTCTTCGGCGGCGTCTCCTTGTCGCGCAGGATGCGAACCACCCAGTCCACAGCCTCCTTGCCGCCGGTCGGATACAAGAATGTGGCACTGAGCACACCCTGCTTCACATAGTTGATTCCCTCGTGCGGAAGCGCATCGATGCCGATGAACTTCATCTCCTTCTCACGACCCTTCTGGCGAGCTGCCATGTAGGCGCCATGAGCGCTCGGATCGTTGTGCCCGTACACGGCATCGATTTTGTCGAACCGCGCCAGCGCGGAGTTCATCTCCGCCATCGCGCGGGTCTCCTGCCATCCGCAATCCGGGTCGAACACCACTTTGATCTGCGAGCCCTTGATGCCTTCCATGAACCCGTTGTGGCGGTCTTTGCCTGGCTCAGAGGTCATCAAGCCTTTCAGCTCCACCACCGTGCCCTTGCCACCTAACACTTTCACCAGATACTCGCCTGCAGCGCGGCCGATCTTCACGTTGTCCGCGCCGATGAACATGGTGAAGTCATCCCCGTTCACTGCGCGGTCCAATACTATAACCGGAATGCCCGACTTGTAGGCCTCGGCGACCGGCACAGTGAGCGGCTCGGTCTCCTTGGGGCTGATGATGATGGCGTCTACACCCTGCTGCATGAACTCCTTCACGTGCTGTTGCTGCACCTCGCTCTTGTTCTGCGCATCTTTGAAGATCACGCGGAGCTCGGGGTACGCCTTCGCAGCCTCCTCCACATCCTTGTTCATCTGCTGACGCCACGGCTCGCCGAGGTTGCACTGGGACATGCCGACAACGAACTGCTCCTTGGCACCGTCGCCCGATGCCCCCTGACTATCCTTGGCAGGCCCGCCGCAGCCTGCGAGTAGCAGAGCGAACCCGAAGAGCGGGGCGAGTGTCATCCTTCGCATAACATCCTCCTTAGCGGCGGGAGCGGGATTGCTGGATCATCACCGCCGCTACGATGATCCCACCTTTCGCCAGCAGGCGGTACGCCTCCTGGACGTTGTTGATGCTGAGAATCTTGTTGATATAGGCGATGATGAGCACGCCGATGAACGTGAACACCATCCCGCCACGCCCACCCATCAGGCTGGTACCCCCGATCACCACTGCGGCGATCGCGTCCAGCTCGTAGGTAAAGCCGGCCTCCGACGGATCGCCCAGGCCGAGTCGTGCCGCATTCGAGATGCCCGCCATGCCCGCGGTGATTCCGCAGATGACGTAGGCCAGCGTCTTCGTCAGCGAGACATTGATGCCCGAGAGCCTAGCCGCCTGCTCGTTTCCGCCGACCGCATAAAGCGTACGACCATACGTCGTGTAGCGCACGACGAAGTACAAGACCAGGACCGTCAGCAGGAAAGCTAGGGTGATTGGCTGCAGGCCCAAGCCGGGAAGTGGGGAAGTGAGCCAATCGAACACAGGGGGCCTCCCCGCCTGATACACGTACCACGGCTGGGCGCCCGGCTGAATCTTAATCCCACCCGAGATCACCTTTGCCAGACCTCGCGCAGCCACCATCATTGCCAGCGTGGCAACGAACGGTTGCATTCGCAGCTTCGTCACCAGCGTGCCGCTGATCAGCCCAGCCACCGCCCCGGCTCCAACCGTCGCTGCCATCGCAGGAATCGCTGCCCACCCATGCGCGACCGTCAGCAACGAGAAGAAGGTCGCAGCAAAGCCTAGTAGCGAGCCCACCGCCAGGTCTATGCCCGCCGTCAGGATTACCAGCGTCATCCCGCAGGCCAAAAGGCCGTACTCGGCGTACTCGTACAGGATATCGAGCTGCGTCGTGGGCTGAAGGAAGATGGAGTGGCCCGTCTTCAGCGATACAGGGCTGAACGCCACGCCGAGCATGAACACGAACAGAAACGCGATGACGCCGCGAGCGCCATCGAGGAGATCGAGAACGGCACGCACGCGGCCGCGGGTCGGCTCTTCCTGTCCAAGCTGGGGGTTCACGGTTCGCTTTCCCGTTCCGCCTCGGTACGGGGATTCCTGCCGGTGGGCTAGGCCGTCTTCGGAAGGCCGAGCCTCTCGAACCGAGCCATCATCTCGAGAGTCTGTTCTTCGGTGAGGTCCATCAGGGGCAACCGCATCCTCCCCCCGGGTAGCCCGCGCGCCCGGACGACGGCCTTTCCGGCGGCGGGCAGACCGTATTCGCGCAGCACCTCGTTCATCGCCGTCAGACGTTCCTGCGCGCTCTCCACATCACCCCCGGACTGAAAGGCTCGCACCACCCCCACGGCAAGCTCCGGGTATGCGTTCGAGGCACCACTGACCGTGCCGGAACCGCCGAGCCGCAGGCACTCCAGCAGCAGGTTCTCCTGCCCCACCATCACGCACTTGCCGGGCAGCGTCTCCAGGGCCGCGCGAAAGTAGTCCGGCGAACCGGAGCTGTCCTTCATCCCCAGCAGGTTCGGGTGGTCGGCGAGCGCCGCCAACGTCTCGATGTGTATTGGCGTGTCGGTGATCTGCGGAATGTTGTAGAGCAGCAGCGGCAGCCTGGCAGCGTCCAGCACTCTTCGGTAGTACTCGCGCACACCGGCCTGCGGCGGGTTCTTGAAGTAGTACGGCGGCATCACTAGCGCGGCATCGCAGCCTTCTGCCGCGGCATGCTTGTTCAGCAGGTTGGTATCCTCTAGGTTCGCCGAGCCCGTCCCGGCGATGATGCGCAACTTCCCACGATGCGTGGTTGCCAGAGTAAAAAGGTCCATCCGCTCGCGCACGGTCATCGAGGCGGCTTCGCCGTTGGTTCCGCTCACCACCACACCGTCGCAGCCCACCGACTCGTGCCAGGCGAGTAGCCTCACGAACGCCGCAGCGTCAGTCCGCCCCACCTCATCGAACGGTGTGATCACCGCCGGAAACACCCCGAACAACCTCTCTCCCATACCCCCAGCCTACCCTACGCTGAGAGCCTCAGGCAGGTGTGGAGCAGCAGAGCCCGAATCCGCAAAGGTGCACACCAAACGGGGCAGGCAGAGGCTTGTATGCGCGCCGATGAACAGAAACCAAATGGCGTACTGAAGACCCTGATCGACAACCGGACCGACAATCTCGTCCTTGACGCCGTCCGCCGCCTGATGGCGACGGCCAAGAGGGTGGACATCGCCACCGGCTTCTTCGAGATAGGGGCGTTGCTGGACTTGGACGGGGCTTGGCAGCCGCTAGAGGGTTTGCGTCTCCTTGCAGGGGGCGACATCTCCCGCCAGACACGGGCAGAGATGGCTCGGGCCTTACGCGACCGCAGGCTGAATGGCATCGAGGCGAGACAGGAAATGGACGATTGGAAGGCGCTGGACGGCCTCGCGGCCATCCGGGCGGCGCTTGCCTCGGGCCACATCCGGGCCAGGATCTACACACGAGCGAAGTTCCATGCAAAGGCGTACCGATTCGTCACGGGAGGAGTGGTGGACCACGGCCTGATCGGGTCCTCCAACCTCACCCGCCCCGGCCTGACCCAGAACCTTGAGCTCAACCTGTTCACGAGCGACACCGCACAGCTTCGTGAACTCGGGGAGTGGTATCAGCAAGCGTGGAATGAGGCCGAGGACATCACTGAAGAGATGCTTGCGGCCATCGAGCCCCACGTCCGTGAGTACCTGCCCTTCGAGCTCTACGTTCAGTCCATGCGGGAGTACTTCCTCGCCCACGAGACCGACCAGTCCGGTTGGGAGGTCAACGAGAGCAAGTTGTACACCACGGTGCTCGCCAAGTACCAGCGCGATGCCTACCACGACCTGATGCATATGGCCGCCGCCCACGGCGGGGGGCTCCTGTGCGACGGCGTCGGCTTGGGCAAGACGTTCGTTGCCCTGATGCTCATCGAGCGGGCGCGCATGGAAAAGCACAAGGTGCTGATCGTCGCGCCGAAAGCCGCAATCCCATCGGTGTGGGCTAGGTGGCTAGACAAGTACTTCCCGGATGACTTTGGCAAGTTCACGGACGATATCCGAGTGATCGCCCACACTGACCTCGGGCGGCCGGGAGGTGTTACAGACGCGGATGTCGAGAAGCTTAGGCAACGCTATGACACCGTCATCGTGGACGAGGCTCACCACTTCCGAACTCCGTACCGGAACCGTAGTCTCAAACTGAAGCGGCTGGTCAAAGGCAAGCGGCTATTCCTGCTGACCGCGACCCCCATTAACAACTCCGTGATGGACCTCTATCAGATGCTGAACTACTATGCGCAGGACAACCAAAGGTACTTCCAATCCTACGGTGTTCCTCATCTCCGTAATCGTTTCAAAGACGTGGAAGAGCGTCTTGCCGACGACGAATTCCCGTTCGACCTAGTGGAGCGCGGCGAAGGTCTCGAGTTTCTGAAACATGTCCTGGTGCAGCGTTCGCGGAAGTACGTGAAGAGCCTTGAGACCCAGGAAGACGCAAGCGTTAAGTTCCCCCAGCGCGAGAAGCCTGAGGTAATCGAGTACTCGCTCTCCAAGGTCTACGGCAAGCTGCTGCCGGAGATCGACAACGCGTTCGACCGCGATCACGGCACGCTGAAGCTCGTGATCTACGAAACGGAACGCTTCAAGGAACAGGACCAGGACCCGTCCCTGCTTCAGGACCAATCGAATGTCACTGGACTGATCCGGACCATGCTCCTCAAGCGACTCGAATCGAGCCAGAAAGCCTTCGAGGCCAGCGTCGAGGACCTGCTGCTCAAGCATGTCGTTGTCCTGAAGGAACTGCTGCCCGATGCATACCAGGAGTGGCGTGAACGCCATATGCAAATTGCCCAGACACTCGAGAGGCACCGCGCCGAGCGAATGGACATCCGAACAGAAGATGACGAAGAGGAAGACGACTTACCCCTGACTTCCTATGAGGAAAAGAAGCTGCAGGGATTGCTGAAAGACGTTCAGGAGTTCGGAGCCAACGAAGCCCGCTGGTACGAGCAACTCATCAGCGACGCGGAAGTGCTGACAGACATCCTCGGCGGTCTATACGCCACCGTCCGGGTGGAGAACGACGATAAGCTCGCGGCCCTCGTCAAGAAAATCCGCGCAACTCCGCGGCTGCACAAGGACAAGGTGGTCATCTTCACCGAGTTCAAGGATACGGCGCGCTACCTGGAAACACACCTCAGGAACGCATTCCCCAACGACAGCATCGTCGAAGTGGACAGTGGTCGCAACGTGGCCAATCGCGAAGGCATCATCGCACGCTTCGCCCCCTACTACAACTGCGATAACGAAAAAGACCTCGAGGCCGCGCTGGCCGACCCGATCAGAGTGCTCATCTCCACGGACGTGCTCAGCGAGGGCTTGAACCTACAGGACTGCAACATCATCGTCAACTACGACCTGCACTGGAACCCGGTGCGGCTCATGCAGCGCATCGGTCGCGTGGACAGGCGCATGGACCCGTCCAAGCCGGTGGACTACGACAAGGTGTACGTGTACAACTTCCTGCCGCCAGACGAGCTCAGACGGTTGCTGCACCTCTACGAAAGGGTCACCGGCAAGCTGATTGCCATCAACCGCACTCTCGGCATCGAAGCCCCCGTTCTCACTGCTGAAGACGACTTCAAGGCGATGGACTTCTACCAGAACCTCGGCGACTTCACGATGTCCAAAGAGGAGCAGCTACGCCTCGTGGCGCACCAGCTAGAGCAGAAGTACCCCGAGGTCTGGAACCAAAGTGTGTCCTATCCGAACCGCATCTACTCGGGAAAGCCCAGAGGAGGCTCCAAGCTCTTCCTCGCCTACCGCATCCCGACGGGTACGGAGCCAGGCCCCGACGGAGAGTCACCGGTCTTCGATGTGCGATGGTTCCTGGTTGACCGGGAAACCGGTCAGGTCGAGGAGGACATCGAGGCAATCCACCAGGCCATCGCATGCGCCCAAGGCACGCCGCGGGAGGTCAAGATGCCGGGGGCTGAACGAGACCGTCTGCGCAAGCTCGTCGAATCCGAAGTGCTTGCCCGACTCCGGTTCGAAGCCCAAACACCGCAGACGCTGAAAGACGAGCTGATCTGTTGGATGGAGGTATAGGCCAAGGAGCATGGCAATCACTCCACAGCAACTCGCTTCCGTCGCGGGCTTCGATGGCCTCGCTCGCCTATTTCACGATGCCCCCGAACTCGACTGGCCGACCCCCGAGTGGAGCACCTTCACCGGGGTTGCTCCGCTCTACGGCATCACGGACATCCCAGGCGTGCAGTCCCTCGCCGCAGTGCAGAAGCTCGACTCCAACCAGCGCTGGGGCATCTTTCTCGTGGACTTCGGGACCAACAGACTGCGCCGTAGCGACCTTCGCAGGATCCTAACGAAGGTTGCGGAGAAAGCCAGGCAGACGCACGGACACGTCACCTGGCCGCACGACAACATCCTGTTCGTGTGCCGCAGCGAGCAGGCAACATTCACCCTCGGTCACTTCGCCGGCGACAAACCGGCCAACGCCAAGCTTCGCACCTTCGGATGGTCCGATCCCCACTCCGCTCGGACGCTCCTCACGCGCAATCTCCCCCATCTCGCCTGGAGCAACCAGGACCGCTGGCACGAGGCCTGGGACGTCGAGAAGCTGACGAAGGAATTCTACTCCCGCTACCGCGAGGTGTTCGAAGCGACCAAGGCGATGGTCGTACACCCCGGCTCGGACGAGCAGAAGCACCTCTTCGTCCAGTCCCTCTTCAACCGCCTCATGTTCGTCGCGTTCATCGAGAAGATGGGGTGGCTGGAGCTGAACGGAAGCAACGACTACCTCCACACCCTCTACCAGAGGTACCTGCAGAAACCCCACCGACACACCCCAACCTTCTACAGCGTCCTAGAGTATCTCTTCTTCAGCGGCCTGAACTGCCCCAACGGCATCGGCGGCGGCCACAAACTCGAACCCATCCTCGGCAAGGTCCCCTACCTTAACGGCGGCTTGTTCGAGCGGGACGCAGTGCTAGACGTAGCCGGCATCGTCGTCCCCGACACAGTGTTCCAAAACATCCTAGCGGACCATGGTGGGCTGTTCCGCTCCTTCAATTTCACGGTCATGGAAAACACGCCGCTGGACGTGGACGTAGCCGTGGACCCGGAGATGCTCGGCAAGATCTTCGAAGAGCTGGTAACCGGAAGGCACGAGAGCGGAAGCTACTACACGCCGCGCCCCGTCGTCTCCTTCATGTGCCGCGAGGCGCTGAAGGGGTACCTGGGCGGGGGCGAGGCCATTGAGAAGTTCGTGGATGAACACGATGCGACCCTTCTCGCCGACCCGGAAGCGGTGCTGGAGAAACTGCGAACCGTGAAGGCGTGCGACCCGGCCTGCGGCTCCGGCGCATACCTGCTCGGCATGTTGCAGGAGCTGATAGCCCTTCGGAGA
This sequence comes from Fimbriimonadia bacterium, assembly GCA_039961735.1. Taxonomy (NCBI): domain Bacteria; kingdom Bacillati; phylum Armatimonadota; class Fimbriimonadia; species Fimbriimonadia bacterium. The sequence goes on along the minus strand of JABRVX010000010.1, from coordinate 94,535 downwards.
TGCCTGTTCGCAGCAAAGAACGTGGACCCCGTGAGCGACTACCGGCGCAAGCTGGAGATCATCCAAGAGAACCTGTACGGGGTGGACATAGACCCCTTCGCGGTCAGCATCGCGCGACTCCGCCTCTGGCTCTCCCTGGCCGTGGACTTCGAGGACGACAAGCCCGAACCCCTGCCGAACTTGGACTATAAGATCGAAGTCGGAGACTCGGTGCTCGGGCCGCAGCCAGTGCCGGAAGAGAGAGTCGTGAACAAGGACATGTTCCGTCAAGAGCAGATTCAGCGCTTCGCGGCACTCAAGGCGGAGTACGCGCACCCGACGGACGAGGTGACACGGCAGGAGCTCAAACAGCGCATTGGTGATGCGCGGACAGAGATAGCGACCTGGGTGCGCCCTACCACTGGGCAGGACGGCTTCGACTGGCTCGTTGACTTCGCCGAGGTGTTCCTAGCAGACGGCGGTGGCTTCGATATCGTGGTGGCCAATCCACCGTACGTTCGGCAGGAGCTGATCAAGCACCTGAAGCCCGCGCTGCAGAAGGTGTACCCCGAAACCTACTGCGGCACCGCAGACCTCTACTGCTACTTCTACCTGCGCTCGATGGAGATTCTGCGTCCGGGCGGCATGCTGGCGTTCATCTCATCCAACAAGTGGTTCCGGGCAAAGTACGGCGCCAACCTGCGCAAGTACATGGCAGAGAACGCACGCATCCTCAGCATCACGGACTTCGGGGAGCTTCCGGTCTTCGAGACATCGTCTACCTTCCCCATGATCTTCATCGCGCAAAAAGGTGGTTCCGGCGTCTCGCCGGACGGCACCCCGGCAGAGCATCGCCGAGACGGCGAAACCACGACACCTCGCTTCACGCAGGTGAAATCGCTCGAAGAGCCCTATCCCGATGTGCTTCAGATCATCCGCCGGGACGGGCACGTATTGCCACCGGACGCTATCCGGGGCGAGGACTGGCGCTTGACCGATTCGGCCACGCTCGCCATGCTAGACAAGATGGAGAGCGCGGGCATTCCGCTCGGCGAGTACGTACAGGGGCGCATCTACCGCGGTATCCTGACCGGCTGCAATGCGGCGTTCGTGATTGACGGAGCCAAGCGGGCGGAGCTGATCGCGGCGGACCCGAAGAGCGAGGAGATCATCAAGCCGCTCGCCGTCGGCGACGACATCCGCCGCTGGCGCATCGAACGCAAAGACCGCTGGCTGATCTTCATGCGACACGGCACCGACCCGCGTCGGTACCCAGCTATCATGGACCACCTGGCGCAGTTCAGGAAGGAGCTCGAGCCGCGCCCGCGAGACTGGGACGAAGCCAAGCAAGGCCATTGGCCGGGCAGAAAGCCCGGCAGCTACGAGTGGTACGAGATTCAGGATACCGTGGACTACTACCCCGCCTTCGAACAGCCCAAGATCGTGTTCCCAGACATTGCCAAGGTGCCCCGATTCACCTACGACGCTGAGGGCGTCCATATCACGAATACCGCTTACTTCGTCGGCGGGGATGATCTCTATTTGCTTGGGGTCCTCAACTCCTCTCCCATGTGGGAATACTGCTCTCGCCGGCTCACGGTTATCGGTGACGAGGCGAAGGCAGGCCGCCTGCGCTTCTTCGAGCAGTTCGTATCGCACCTGCCCATCGCCCGATCTCCTGCACCGGCGCGAGATGCAATCGCTCGACTTGCCCAACGCTGTCTCGACGCCCGCGGCGTCGGCTGCGAAGAGTGGGAGGCGGAGATCGACGACCGCGTCGCGAAGCTGTACGGGCTATGATCGGTGCCAAAGCGCGAGGTGTGCCCGTCGAGCTGCAGTCGCTAGGGCGAGCCTCTCACCTGCCGGTTGCTCCCCGATGTCATTCCGAGGGAGCGCCAGCGAGCGAGGAATCGCTTTCTCGAACGTGTACACCCATGCGGGTGGCCTACTGGAAGGCGGAGAAACACGGTAAGGGATTCCTCGCTTCGCTCGGAACGACAGTCACGGAGCCAAGGGTTGGAGGACCTCCACTATCCCTCACCACTCGCAGAGGGTGGGTCAGTGGTATCCGTCATGCTGAGCCTGTCGAAGCATGCAGCCGCATGCCGCGCCTTGTCACCTTCACAGACCACGCGGCTCCCGGACGCATGCTTCGACAGGCTCAGCATGACGAGCGAGCGCGGCGGCGGCTGTCATTGACCCATCCCCTCGCAGTGGCGAGGGATAGAGGGTGCAACCTTAGCCTGTCCTACCCCCACCGATCGAACAGGCTACTGACGGACATGTCGAGATGGACGCGGTGGATGGCTTCGGCGAGGAGCAGAGCCCTGGACGACGAGGGCAAGCCCATGAAGAACTGGTGGGTGTTCCTCTACTATTGATGTTTCGCTCGCCACTCTCGGCTGCCCCAGAAGGCACCCGGCACTTCCAACCGGGGTATCTTGTTAGCGAATGGTTCGTTTCGAGCGCGTCAGCGTGGTCTTTGCGAACGGTGTGGTCGGTCTGAGCGAAGTGACGCTCACGATTCGGCCCGGTGAGTTCGTGTTCCTTACGGGAACCACGGGTGCCGGCAAGTCCACGCTGCTGAAGCTGATCTACGCGGAGGTTCTTCCCGCCGCCGGCCGCGTGCTGGTCGGCGATCGCGTGGTGAACGAACTTCGGGAACGGGACATCCCTGCCCTACGCCGCTCTATGGGCGTCGTGCCGCAAGACTTCGGGCTCTTGCCCAACAAGCGCATGTGGGAGAACATCGCCTATGCGCTGCGGGTGGTGGGCATGAGCAAGCGAGAGATCAGGCAGCGGGTCCCCGAGATTCTGGAGCGCGTCGGTATCGGGCACCGGTTGGACAGCTTCCCTGCACAGCTCTCAGGAGGGGAGGCGCAGCGGGCTGCAATTGCACGGGCGCTGGCACACGACCCATCGCTGCTTCTGGCCGATGAGCCGACCGGGAACCTAGACAGCGAGACGAGCTGGGGCATCATTCAGCTTCTCGATCAGATCAATGCCCGAGGCGCCACCGTCATCGTGGCGAGTCACGACGAAGCGGTGATTCAGCGGCTGGGGCGGCGTGTGGTGCGGCTAGAGCGCGGAGAGGTGGTATCGGACAGCGACCCGTGTCCCGACAGGGCGGTCGTGATGATTGAGCAAGTGAAGGAGGCGAACGCTGTTCGATCGACTTGAGTTCATGATCAGCGAGACGTGGGAATCGCTGACGCGCAACAAGCCGATGACCCTCGCGGCGATTACCACCGCGGGGATATCCGTTCTGCTCCTCGCGGGTTTTCTGATCGGATGGTACGAGGTGGAGCGCCAACTGTCTTCCCTGCCCGATCGCTTCGAGATGCGCGTGTTCCTGCGGGACGACGTGACTGCCGAAGAGACTGCGGCAATTCGTGAGAGGCTGAACGCGATGCCCGAGTTCTCCTCGGTACGGTTCGTATCGCGCGAGGAGGGGTGGCAGAAGTTTCGCGCCACGAACAAGCAGGTCACGGAGGACTTGCCCAATCCCCTACCCGACAGCTTCATCGTAAAGCTACGTCGCCTGGATCAAGGCGACTCGGCAGCCAGAAAAGTGCGCATGATGCCCGAGGTTGACCACGACGGCGTCGTGTATTTGCAGGAGGAGCAGCGTCAAGTGATGGCTTTCATGCGCTTCGTGCGAGCCGTCGGCCTCGTCGTGACTGCCATGCTGACGTTCAGCGCCGCGACTATTATCTTCAACTCGATTCGGCTGACCGTGTTAGCACGCCGTCGGGAGATCCGCATTATGCGGCTGGTAGGTGCAGCTCCTGGAACGATACGAACTCCCTTTCTGCTCGAGGCGGGCACACAAGGGATGGTCGGCGGACTGCTCGCCGCTTGCTTGCTATGGATCGGAGCCGACGCGATTTCGGGTTTCCTCCCCGGTTTCGTGCGCGAACCGGAGCAAGTGCTGCCCTTCTGGATGCTGATCTCTTGGCTCGCCGCTGCAGGTGCATTCTTCGGACTGGTATGCGGGGCGTTCGCGACAAGGAGGTTCCTGCGCCATGAGACCGTGGTGTAAGCTGCCCCTTCTGCTACTAGTGCTCGTTGCCCTGAGTTGGGCCGGCGCAGAGTCCGGGTCGAAGAGCAAGCAGCAGCTGGAGCGCGAACTGGCACTTCACAAGCAGAAGCTTGCGAAGATTCGCAGCGGACTGCGTACGTCCCGCGCAGGCGCACGGAAGGCGAAGCTAGACATGGCAGAGGTGGACCGCCGCCTGAATACGATCCAGCGAGAGATGGACCGCACCGCAGAGAGACTCGAGCGGTCGGTTGCAGAGCTCGATGATGCCATCGTCGCCCAGTCGCGTGCTGCTCTCGAGGTTGCTCTGCGAAGAGACCAGCTATGCGCGAGGCTTCGCACAATCTACAAGCAGGGGGAGTCGCGGTTCATCAGCGTGCTAGCTGGAACCGAATCTGTCGGGGACCTCGCGAGCCGCAGCTATATTCTTCGGCGCATTGCGAAGAAGGACCGAGAGATCGCCGACAGCTTCCTGCGTGCGCAGCAGCAGCTGGCCGAGCGTCGAGCGGCACAGGCACGGCTGGTAGCACGGATTCGAGCCGCGATGCTGGCACAAACTCGCGAGGAGAATGCACTGCAGCAAGCGCTGGAGGACAAGGCTGAAGCATACCGAGAAGCGATGAAGCAGGTCGCTTATCACGAGACGCTGTATGCAGCCGAGAATGCAGCCACCGAACAGATACAAGCAGAGCTTGCGCGTTACCATGCTACGACTGGCACGGCGAACCCAGTCACCCCATGGACCGGCGTGTATCGTAAGCCGGTGGAGGGGCCCATCACTAGCGGCTACGGCATGCGCATGCACCCGATTCTCGGCGAACGTCGCATGCACACGGGAATTGACATCGGTGCGCCGTACGGTACACCGATCAAGGCTGCTGCCGCGGGGCGTGTGATCCGAGCCGACTACTACAGCGGCTACGGCAACTGCGTGATCCTAGACCACGGCGGTGGCATGACCACGTTATACGCACACTGCTCGGCGATTCTCGTTAGTGTCGGGCAGGATGTGGAGCAAGGGCACGTGATTGCCCGCGTCGGGGCGACGGGGCTGGCCACTGGCCCGCACCTGCATTTCGAGATTAGGCAGGGCGGCAAGCCGATCAAGCCGAACTAGAGCGGTGATTGTGTGCGTGGCGCAGTAATTGCCCTGCGCTGAGTGGTGCTACATGGCTAAGGAGGGTAAGGCAATGAGACCTCCGAGCCTCCCGACCCGGCATCATCGGACCGCTTGGAGCACCGATTCGTCATGCTGAGCCTGTCGAAGCATGCGCATGGGCGCTGCATGGTGTCAGCTAGCGGTATCCGCGGTCATGCTTCGACAGGCTCAGCATGACGGAATTTGGCGTTGCACACCCATGACGGCATTTGGCAATGCACACCCATCACTGCATGTGGCATTGCACGCCCGTGACGGCATTTGGTAGTGCACACCCATGACGGAATGTGGTAGTGAACGCCCAACGGCGGAAGACCCCACAGCAGGGAAGACAGGCTCGGCATAATGGAATGGGGTAATGGACACCTAGGAGTGCTGAGGGACATGCAAAGTCTCTTCGGGACCATCGAAGGCAGAATCTGAGACATGGCAAGCGTTGCGGCATAGCAGGGCATTCTCACGATTTGCCGCACCCGCCTCACTGCGACAGGGGTCCGCAAAGCCATCTCGGCCTCTTCGCAGCCATAGCCCCGCCCCATTGCGCTAAACTTGCGGCATGACCGTTGTAGCCAGCCTTATGCTCACCTTGCTTGCGCTGCAGGTCGCGGCGCAGGTACCCACCGACCTCGGCGTGTTTGCGCGCGAGGTGATCGTTGCTCACCGAGAAGAAGACTTCGAAACCTTCGCCTCGCGCTTTCTGCCGGGCAAGGCGCCGTCTTGGGCCCGAACTGGTGCACTGCGCAGTTGGAAGATGTACCTCATGCCGCCTGCCCCGGGTTTCGGCGATTCCCCACTGTGGCTCGTGCTCACCAAGGATCACGGCCCGGAAGCGGACGGCGATAAGATTATCCCTATCGTAAAGCACGGAGCAGCGTGGGCGCTTGACGAGCCGATGCCCGAAGACGTGCCCTCGCCCTTCCGCGTGGAGCACCTCACCTTCGATATGCGCATCGAGCCGAAAACGCAGCTAGTGCGAGTGAGGGCCGAGTTCGAAGTGAAAGGCAGTGGCCAATCGCTGCTTATGCGATTATCGCCGAAGTACGGTATTCGCGAGGCGCGCATCGGCGATGAGAAGGTTCCCCAGTTCGACTCGCAGACGACGCTGGAACCTCCGATTCTCGAGCCGGGACCCATCCTAGTTCGAGCTGGCAGTGTGTTCTGGATTCGTGGAGTGCGCGACGGGTCGAAGGTGACACTGGAGTATGCCGGTACGATCAGTGGCAACTCCGAGAGGGCCGGGCCGGACGCTTGCTTCCTCACGGCATACTGGTGGCCACATATCGGTCGTCAGCCTGCCACCCATGAGATTACCATGACGGTACCACCGGACTGGACGGCGATTGGGCAGGGTGAAATGGTACGTGAGCGACGGACCAGCCGTGAGTATACGGTGACATGGCGCAACGATCTCGCGGTATGCTTCTTCACGGTGTGTGCGGGGCCGTTCGAGATCGCGGCCGAGAAGATGGACCGCGGTCGCACCTTCCGCTCGTACATGATGCGAGACAAGGTGGACACGAAACGCGGGGAATCGATCGTCGAGGACTGTGCGAACGCCGTGGCCTTCTTCGAGGACCGATTGGTAAAGTTTCCATACGACCACTACTATGTAGTGGACAGCCCTGGATACTACGGCTTGGAGGCGTACTCGTTCACGATTCTCTCACCATCCATAACCTCGTGGGCACCCACGCATGAGATCGGGCACACCTACTTCGGTGGCATCGTTCCCAACACTTACATACGTTCTATATGGAACGAGGGACTGACACAGTACATCGACTCCGTGTTGTTCAAGGAGAATCGAGACGGGACCCTCCAGCAAGGTACCACCAATCGTTTCGGCGACGCCCTCTCTTCCATCGGCGGCGTGCATCACCGATCCACTCACGAGGGCTACATGCGCGGTGCCTACGTGATGAACATGCTGGCCGAGGAGATGGGTGAAAAGGAGGTCCTGGCGTCTCTTAGGCGATTCTGCACCGACCGGCGAGGCAAGGCGTCGGATTGGCAGCACCTCGAAGCAGCCGTGAAGGCCGAGACGGGTAAGGACATGGGCTGGTTCTTCCGCCAGTGGGTGTACTCGGGTGTCAAGCCCAAGCTAACCATCAGCTCCGCTAAACCGGGCGAGAACGGCGAGTGGCTGGTCACCGTGCACCAGGATCAGGACCCGGCGTACCGCCTGAAGTTCGAGATCGTGGTAGCCAACGAAAGCGAGCGCTCCGCCGGACGGGTGGTCATGGACAAGACTGAGCAGACGTTTCGAGTACGCTATCGCGGCAGCCAGCCACCCACCGAGGTGCGATTGCGGACGAACGGGATCACACTAGCAGATGCCGGGGAGAAGCTATCACTGGAGGGGGCGCAACCACTCGCTGACAGCGTCGAGCGACTCGTAGTGCGTTAGGTCGAGGTGAACGGGGGTTACTGCGATGTACCCCGCCTCCACTGCCGCCACATCGGTCCCCTCGTCCGTAGTATCGGCAACCAGTGAACCTCCCAGCCAGTAGTACGTGTTGCCCCACGGATCTTGACGCGCATCGAGTCGGTCCTTATACTGCCTAGTACCTTGTCGCACCACACGCACGCCTTTGATCTCGCCAATCGGAGTGTTGGGGCAGTTGACGTTCAGCAAGCAATGCTTAGGTATGCGGTGCGAGGCGAACAGGGGCAGTAGCTCTTTCAGGAACTTCACGGCTCCATCGTAGTTGATTGGCTCGCCGTTCTCGTACGCGGCGACGGAGATCGCTACCGATGGCACGCCGAGTACCGCACCTTCCATTGCCGCCGCAACGGTCCCGGAGTACGTCAGGTCCCAACCGAGATTCGCTCCGGCGTTAATACCCGACACCACGAGGTCGGCGTTTTCCTCCGCCAGCACCGAGTAAGCAAGCTGAACGCAATCAGCCGGTAGACCGTTACATGCCCACACGTCTGCCGGCAGGCCGGTGTCGACTCGCCACTTCCGCAGCGGCGTGCTGAGTGTGATTCCATGACCGCAAGCACTACGCTGAATCTCCGGGGCTACAGCGAAGAGCTGCCCGAAGGGTGCGAGCGCTTGGATGCTCAGAGCATACCCAAGCGCTTGCACCCCGTCATCGTTAGTCACGATGATTCGCACTCCTACTCCTTTGCCCAGAACATCTTGCCCACCGGCTCGCTGATCACACAGCGGCTCAGCATGTCCACCGCTTTGGTGAGTCCTTCCATCGAGGACATGAGGCCGTCCTCGTGCTCGATGCTTAGCACATAGTCGTAGCCGACGGTGCGCAACATACTGATGAAACCTTTCCACCAGCTCTCGTCGTGGCCGTAGCCTACGGATCGAAACACCCACGATCGGTTAAGGATGTCGGCATAGGACTTCGTATCGAGATTGCCGTTGATAGCGCAGTTGAATGGGTCTATGCGCGTGTCCTTGGCATGAACGTGGTATACGGCTCCCGCATCACCCAGGAATCGCACGGCAGCTATGGGGTCGATCCCCTGCCACCAAAGGTGAGACGGGTCGAAGTTAGCACCTATCGCATCGCCGTTTTTTCCGACTTCGTGGCGCAGGCGCAACAGGCTCTCCGGGTTGTAGACCACGAAGCCTGGGTGCATCTCGATGCAGAACTTCACCTTCTTGCGCTTGAGCAGCGCAGCCTGCTCTGTCCAGTAGGGGACAACCTTTTCCTTCCACTGCCATACCAGAATATCGCGGTACTCGTCGGGCCAGGCACAGGTCACCCAGTTGGGGTTGACGGCTCGCGGGCCATCGCCCGGACAGCCGGAGAAGCCGTTTAGGCAGCTCACGCCGAGCAGCGAGGCGAGCTCCACGCCGTCCAGAAATGCCTGATGGTGTTCCTTCGCAATCTTGGCGACGGGATGCAAGGGGTTGCCGTGGCACGATAGGGCCGATATCATCAGGCCGCGCGACTCCACGGCAGTCATCAGCTTCTTGCGCTCAGCCTTGTCGCCGATCAGCTTCTTGACATTCAGGTGCGCGGCGCCGGGGTATGCGCCAACGCCGAACTCGACCGCCTCGATCCCGCAATCGGCTACGATGTCGAGCGCCTCTTCCAGGGATTTGTCGAAGAAAAGCGCGGTGAAAAGACCAATCTTCATCGGGTTCGGGTCCTCCTATGTGATGGCGCGATTCCGTTCGCCGCGGGGTGCGCTGTCCCTGCAGGGTGAGCGGACTTGTCGGACGGCTCAAAATCGTCCGACTGGTCCGACCTCTTTCTAAGACTCCTCGATCGAGAAGGGGCGCTTGCGCAGCTCGTTCATGTAGTGCGCTCCGGACATAGCCGTTTCGTACCGGTGTGCGCCTGGAGGGATGACCCCTCGAGCAATCGCGATGGCATAGATAGAAGTACTAAAGCCGGTCATTCGCTCCATCGCCGAAAAGCCGGTCTCGTCGTCGTGGTAGTCCACGATGTCCACGGTCTTCTCGAATGGCAGTCCGTTTTTCTTGCCCTTTCCTACACCCCGGACAACGATGAGGTCCTTTCCATCCTGAGATAGGCCGGGTCCCATCAGCGCATGGAACACCTCGCGAGGGACTGCCTTCCCCGCTCGCGTCTCGATGGGTTCTTGCCCCCAGAAACCGAAATCCTTGAACACCTTCATCAACGCGCAGTGCCCCGGATATCGGAATGTCTTGTACTGGTAGTTGGCCACCTTGCCATGCAAGGTGAAGGGGGCGGTGCTGGCTCCTCCGCTCGTCACGAAGGCCTCGAGCTTGCCGAGCCGAGGGTGATCGATTTCCTCCAGCTCGGTCAAAGTATCCACCTTGACGAGTTTGCCGTCTCGTAGCACATCCGCTTGCCCACTGTACTCCACCACCAGGCCTTCGATGTTGAACACTAGCTTGTAGTTAAACGGCGGCTTAGGGTTTTGGGGTAGCCCTCCGCAGTAGAGGCGAATATCTTCGGGCTCGTCCATCTGCTCGATCAGATAGCTGCCAATGTCGTTTACCATGCCGGGCGCAAGTCCTGTGTCGGGGACGACCGCCACGCCTGCCTCCGCCGCGCCCTTTGCCCCTTCCAATGTCTTCAGTGCGATCTCGGTGCTACCGCCCATGTCCACCATGTTCGTGCGGGTCTCCACCGCCACGGGCGAAATCTTGGGATGCATCCAATACGGGACGCTGCTGACGAGGACGTCCACATCCTTCAAAAACTCGCGCAGTTCGGGAACGTTCAGCGCGTCCACACGCTTCGGGCGGCACACTTCGCGTCCGACCAGCCTGTTGACCCTCGACGCGTTGCGCTCCGCTTGCTGTAGGTCTACGTCTGCCATCCAGATCGTTGCGGCGTCGCCGAACAGGGCGATATCGTAGGCCGCAGCCGTACCCTGCATACCCGAGCCCAAAATCGCGTAAACGTTATTCATTTGCATGTCCTCCTCGACATTCTTTCTTGCCCCGGTGCATACGAAAAAGGAGCCTGGACCGGCTTGACCCACCCCCTGGCTCCTCCAGCCGAAGACTACCTCAGCGGCCCGGGAGGGGTCAATGGAACCTAGGGCGGCGGGCTCATACTCACAGGAGCATAGCTGTGTTGGTGCGAACCCCTTACCTGATGAAAGTACTGACCGCCGAGCAGATGCGAGCCGCGGACCGGCACACCATCGAGGACCTCGGCGTGCCCTCCTTGGAGCTGATGGAGCGCGCGGGCACGCACATGGCCGAACTGGTGGCGAAGGATGACTCGCGTCGGCGTGTGGCCGTGGTGAGCGGGCGAGGCAATAACGGTGGGGATGGCTGGGTGGTGGCGCGGCGCCTTGCCGAGATGGGGAGGGACGTAACCGTATTCCCGGTCGCCGAGCGGCACGAGTGCTCGCCGGATTGTCAGGCGATGTGGCACCAAGCTGAGTCGCTGGTGCGGGTGGAGGAACCGGGCGCGGGGCTCCAAGGGTTCGATGCAATCGTAGATGCAGTGTACGGAACCGGCTATGACCCGAAGCGCGCCTCCATGGACCCCGCGGCGGACCGGGCGATCCACACGATCTCTTCTGCACGTGACCAGTCCACTATCTTCGCCCTCGATGTTCCGTCTGGACTGGACGCAACCACCGGGAGGATTGGCCCCGCCTTCGTCACGGCGGACGAGACAATCACAGTGCAGCATCCGAAGCTAGGGATGTTTCAGGGGAGCGGGCCCGATGTGATTGGCCGGCTCGCCGTCGTGGACATCGGGATCGAGCTACCCGAGAAGGCCGCAGAGGGCGCGCCCGAGATGGCGCCGGCCGAGTGGTACCGCGGGATGCTGCCGCGTCTTTCGCCCGCGGCACACAAGCGAACTCGGGGGAGCGTACTCTGCATCGGCGGCTCGACGACGATGCCTGGGTCGGTGGCGCTCACAGGATTGGGAGCGCTGTGCGCTGGTGCGGGCCTCGCCACCTGCGCCGTTCCCGAGAGCGTTCATCCCATCGTCGCAGGGTATTTCCCGGAGCTGATGACCGTGCCGCTGCCCGACGCGGGAATGGGCTGCCTTACACCCGAAGGAGCGGACACCGTACTCGCAATGCTCGACCGCTTCGACGTGCTGGCACTCGGACCGGGCCTGACAACGCAGCCGCCTGCGCGAGAGGCAGTTCAGACACTGCTCACGCGAGCCGACAAGCCCGTCGTGCTGGATGCCGACGGCCTGAACTGCCTGGCAGAGATCGGACCGGTGAATCGTTCCGCGCCGCTCGTGCTTACGCCGCACGCCGGAGAGATGGCTCGGCTGCTCGGAACCACGTCGGCCGATGTGGTGGAACGACGCTTCGAGTGTGCCAGGGACGCTGAAGCCAAGTATCGCGCTACAATCCTACTCAAGGGTGCATACACCATCGTGTGCGAGTCGAGCGGCAAGTGTTTTGTGAACGCAGCGGGATGTCCCGGCCTCGGCACCGCGGGAAGCGGCGACGTGCTGACGGGCGCGATTGCCGCGCTCACGCATCTCGCCGGAAGCCCTCAGAAGGGGGCCCTGCTCGGAGCCTATTTGCATGGCTTGGCAGGAGAGCAGTGCTTTGCCCGTTTGGGTGCGCAGGTCGGGTTCACGGCACGAGACATCGCTCGAACCCTGCCGCTCGCAGTCGGTGAGCTTCTCAGGAGGTGACTCTGTGATCCGTCGGTCGCTGGCTTCGTGCCTCTGCCTAGTGGCAGTTGCGTGGCCGGTCTGGGTCTCTGCTGTGCAGGTTGAACTCCCGCACAAGGGGCAGTTCGAGATATGGTTCGACGATGCCCAGGGAAGACCGCTCGGCACGAAGCATCTGATCAAGGGACAAAGCCGCGCAGACGTCCCCATCCCTGCCGGCTCGCCCAAGACTCTCGTAGCACGTGACGTCGAGCGCAACAACCTTGCGCTGATACCGTTCTCCGGCAAGCCCGCCATTGTCAAGCTCGAGGACTTCAAGTACGCGGCGGAAGTGAAGGTGACCGTCGAACACCGAGGAAAGGCGGTCGCGAGCGCAGTGGTGATCCTAAAGGATGCCGCAGGTGAGAAGCGCGAGCTTCTCTCGCCCGATATGAAGGGAGTAGTGGTGTTCCACAGGGTGCGGCTGGGCGAGGTGAGCGCTCAGGTCGAGTATCGGGTGAAGGGAGAAGAACGCAAGTCGGGCAAGCTAACACTGGACCTGACCGCAGACCGCTCGGACCCTGTGCCCGTTCTCGCCTTCAGCATTCCCGACGAGGTCTCGATCGTGGGAGAGGAGCGTAGCGAGCCGGGTGCCGCGACGGGCACTGCAGCCAAGCCCACGGGAGGCTTTCCGATTGGTGCAATCGTGACCTACGCCCTCGCGTTGGGGGTAGGCGTGGGAGCGCTCTATGGGCTGTTCCGGTTCGTGCAGGCCCGCGAGAAGCGCATGCGCGAGATGATGCAGAGGCTCGGGGTGCAGCCGCCGTCCGACGTGGGCGACGCACAAAACGTTGGTGCACCGCATACCAGCGGCTTTCGCTCCGAGCCGCCACCAAAGGCACCGCTGGTGCCGGAGGGCGCGTGTCCTTTTTGCGGCCAGCAGAAGGCCCAGGATGGTAGCTGTGGATGCGCATTGGGTCCGACACCGGCGGCTGCGGGACCTAGCGGACAGCCGCAACTGCTGGTGATGACGGGTCCGTGCGCTGCCAAGGTGTTCCCCCTTACTGCGCCTGAGCTGGTAGTGGGGAGGGACCCCGCTTGCGATATCAGTCTCGCCGAAGACTCGTCCGTAAGTCGGCGCCATGCAAAGCTGACCCTGGAGGGCAGCGATTTGTGGATCGAGGACCTCGGAAGCACGAACGGAACGTATGTGAACGGTGTGAAGATCGATAGCCGAACGAAGGTCTCGCATGGTGATACGCTGCAGATCGGTGAGTGTCGGATGAGGTATGCGGGGTGAGCGGCTCTTGAGCGGGTCATGCTTCGACAGAGCCGGCATGGCGGAGAAGGGAGCATGCTTCGACAGAGCCGGCATGGCGGTAGGGATGCGGGGAGTGTCCACGTGATATCGCGTCTCCTCTATCTCCTTATTGCCGGCGGACTGGGCGGCCTGCTCGGTTGGCTGGTGAGCGAGCCCTTCTCACCCGCCGAGATTCTGCCGCACGGTGTAGACCCGACCGCACCGGAGTGGGCCGATCTGTATCGCCGCTCCCTATTTCACCAGAATCTGCTTGGTGGCGCTACCGGAATGTTCGTCGGCGCGCTGGTGGCAGGTGCGTCCGGCTGGGCGGTCGGTTCGTTGCATCACCTTCGCCGAGGGTTGCTGTGGGGTGCGGTTGCCGGTTTGCTCGCAGGTGGCGTGTCCGTGCACTTTGCGGCAGGAGTATACGACACCATGATGCGGCCCTATGCCGCCTCGCGCGCGTACATGGTTGCGCCTCTGGTTGCCCTGACGGCGCGGGCCATCGGGTGGGGCGTCTTCGGCTGTCTTCTGGGTGCGGGACAGGCCATCGCGACACGCTCTTGGCCTCGAGTGCGACAGGCCGCGATCGGTGGCCTGCTCGGGGGGGCCATCGGCGGAGTGCTTTTCGAGATAACAGCGCCAATCTTCCAGCCGATCTCTCAGCAGCTAGAGCCTGGCAGGATGGAGGTGGGACGGTTCAGCCGCGCGGTAGGGTTGGTGTGCGTGGGTGCGGGTATCGGTATGTTCATCGGGCTGGTCGAGTTTCTGATGCGGTCCGCGTGGATCCGAGTGCTTCAGGGCCGAAACGAAGGCAAGGAGTACCTGGTGGATGCCAGGCGGACCGTCATCGGAAGATCGGAGACCGCCGATATCCCCCTGTTCGGCGATCCAGCGGTGGCGCCCCAGCACGTGGCGATTGATCGGGTAGGACGAGACTACGTACTGGTGGACAGCGGGGCAGGCACCTTAGTGAACGGGATGCCTGTGCAGTCGGTGACCCTGAGAGACGGTGACGCGCTGCAGATCGGGCGGTTCGTGCTGCAGTTCCGCCTGAAGGCTGGTCAGGGCGTTCGCGCGCCCGTGGACGTGAAGAAGCCGACGCAAGCCGCTGTCTCGATGACGCCTCCGAACGTGTGCCAGTTCTGTGGGCAGACGAAGGATGCGGCGGGCAATTGCGCTTGTACGCCCGTTCCGCGCGTGCAACCAGCCACACCCGTCACGGCTGCTGGCGTCCAGGCGAACACTCTGGTGGCCTGGGATGGCCCGCTGGCTGGTTCGAGGTTCGTGGTCGGGCCTGCGCCCGTCGGCATTGGCCGAGACCCATCGAACGCTATCGCGCTGACGGGCGATGCTCAGGTGAGTCGCAGGCATGCTCGTGCGCAGATCGAGGGGGGAAATCTCGTCATATACGATGAGGGCAGCACCAATGGAACGTTCGTGAACGGCGTGCGGATTACGCAACAAGTTCTTTCACCCGGCGATGTCGTGACCGTCGGTCAAACGTCCTTCCGGGTAGAGTAGCTACGCTGGAGGTTCTTGGCATGACCATTCCCGGCCCCAATGATCCGAACAAGACGCAGATCGGAGGCTTCCCCGATCCGAACCGCACGCAGATCGGCGTTCCGGACCCCAATCGCACGCAGCAGGTGCAGATGGACCCTAACCGGACGCGCATGGTCGGCGTGCCCGCTGGGAAGGCGCTGTCGCTGAGCGTCATCCCAGGCCGCCCGGTCACTCTGGCCAACGCGCTATCGCGGGAGGCGTTCTTAATAGACCTCACCGCATCGGAAGCCCTCGGGTCGGGCCGGCAACCACTCAACCTATGCTTGGTGATTGACCGCAGCGGTTCGATGGAGGGCGAGCCGCTAGAGTACGTGAAACGCGCCTGCGGCTACGTGGTGGACCTGTTGGACACCAACGACATCCTCAGCATCGTCACTTTCGAAGAGACGGTGGAGGTGGTCATGCCCCCGCGCAGAGTGCTGAACAAGGACCTCATCAAGCAGAACATCCAGCAGATTTACGCCGGGAACACCACCAATCTGTACGATGGCCTGCAACTGGGCGCCCAGCAGCTCGCTAGCGTGACGGAGCCTGGCCGGCTGCAGCGGCTGCTTCTCCTGTCGGATGGTGACCCTACCGCCGGCATTCGCGACTTCGCATCCATCGTCGGACTCGTGGGGGAGATGAAGAACCGCGGAATTACGGTTACGGCACTCGGATTCGGGCCGGAGTACAACGAGGAACTGGTCGCCGGCATCGCTCGAAGGGCCGGAGGGAACTACTACTACATCTCGCGACCCGACTTGCTGCCGGAAGTGTTTCGGACGGAGCTTCACCGGCTGATGACCACCGTGGCCACCAACGTGGACCTACAGCTTCGATTCGCGCGATGGGTACAGCCGAGGCAGGTTTATGGACACAACGTAAACCTGTCGCTTAGGGAGGTGACAGTGGACCTAGCCGACATCGAGCGCGGGACCACCCTCGGCACGGTCTTGGAGTTGGACTTCCCCAACCATCCGGCAGGAACCTATCGGGTCGTTCGGGCGACCGTAACGTACGATGACGGCGTAACCGGCAAGCGCGAGACACTAGAGGGCGACCTCTTGCTGGAGTTCACCACAGACCGAGCGAAGGTGCCTCTGGAGGCGGACCCGCGGGTGGCGAGGGAGATCCAGACCGCAGCTGCATCGCGCGCCGTCGAGAAGACCATCATGGGAATGCGTACGCAGCAGCTCTCCACGGCGACGGCAATGATGGAACTGCAGAAGACACAGGCGATGCTGGCGAGCCAAGGGCGCACTCAGGAAGCACAGGAGGTCGCGCAGGCTATCCGAGAACTGCAGCGCGGCGACACGGGGTCGGTCGAGAAGACCCTGATCGGAACCGTGATGACCCTGGACCAGGGCAAGAGGACCGGCCAGTAAGCGGAGGAGACAGACGGCATGGAAGATCTGGACCCACAAGCGACACAGGCGATGCCGAGCGACCCGATGAAGACCGTGATCGGGGCGCCGTCACCCAGCGTCGGAGCGACTCAAGCGCTCCAGCCGGTGCAGTGTCCGGTCTGCAAGCAACACAACCCGCCTGGCGAGAAGTTCTGCGTGGAGTGCGGGCTGCTGTTCGAGAACGGACTTCCGCAGGAAGCGGTCGCCGTCATCGCGGCGCCCCTGCCCTGTTTGGTGGAGGTTGCCACCGGGCGAGAGCATCCGCTCCGCCTAGGTGAGAACAGCATAGGGCGAGAGGCTACCGACGTGCTGCTGTCTGACACCCGTGTGTCACGCAGGCACGCAACGCTAATCCTGTCCGAGCAAGGAGCCGAGATTGAAGACGTTGGAAGCACGAACGGCACCAAGCTAGACGGGCAGACATTAGAACCCGGCGTTCGCGTCCCCGTCCGCCACGGCTCCAAACTGTTCTTCGGCGGCTTCGAGATGACCATCACGCTGCCGGGCGAAGCGATGCGCACCGAGGCGATGCCGACACCCACCTCAGAGGCCGCGGAGGAGCCGGTCGAGACGGGTCCGGTTCTCGCCAGGCTGCAAGGCGAAGACGGATCCTCACACGACCTGTTCGAGGGAGAAGTAACCATAGGGCGGAGAGCGACCAACACCATCGTGATTCCCGACCCTTACGTCTCAGGGTCCCATGCTCGGCTTAGCGTGTCGAAGGACCGAATCGCGTTCATGGACGTGGGCAGCACCAACGGTTCGGCAGTCAATGAGGAGCGTGTAGAGCCGAACGCGGAAGTCGAGATCCACGATGGGGACGTGATGACCATCGGGCAGAAGCGGTACACCCTGCGGATTCTCGAGGCGGCCGAATGAGGTGCTCGTGCGGTGCGGACAACGAGCCGATAGCTCGCTTCTGTGCCAACTGCGGCGCGGAGCTCGAGGAGCCGACCCAAGAACTGGACCTACCCGACCTCGGGGGAGCCGAGCCGCCACCTTTGCACACCATTCCCACCATCCGCGTCGCCGCCAAGACCGACCTCGGCAAGGTGCGCGAGAACAACGAGGACAAGTTCGAGTTCTATCAGCCGGATGATCCGGCGGTCATCGCTGCGCGCGGATCGGCCTTCGTGGTGTGCGACGGGATGGGGGGCGCCGCAGCGGGACAGATCGCCAGCGAACTGGCGTGCAAAACCTTCATCGAGTCGTACTACAGGTCAAAAGCGCCTTACTTTGCGGACGCCGCCGCCTATGCCGTGCGCGAAGCCGCCCGCTACGTATGTGACGTGGCGGAGGCGGTTCGGAGCCGTCAGGGTATGGGCAGCACGCTGACGGCACTGCTAGTGTGCCAGGACCGCGCCCTGGTCGCCCATGTGGGCGACTCGCGCTGCTATCGGCTGTCGGGCGAGGTGTTCGAGCGGGTTACGACCGACCACACGCTCGTCGAAGAGAGCGTGCGGTCGGGCCTGATGTCGCCGGCCGAAGCGGAGCACTCTCCGCTCGCGCATGTGATCACCCGCGCCATCGGTACCGATCGGACAACGGAACCCGACCTGTACTCTCTGGAGGTGCATCCTGGGGATCGGTTCTTGCTCTGCAGCGACGGCCTCACGAACCACGTGACGGACGAGGAGATACGCGGGCACATGACCACCCACGGCCCCTCGGAGGCGTGTCGCAGGCTGGTGGCTCTTGCCCTGGAGCGCGGTGGAAGCGACAACTGCACGGTGCTTATTGCGGAGGTCGCAACCCTGTGTCCGGCTGATACCCCAGCGGAAGGGTCAGGCAGTCGCGCAGCACTCTGAGGAACACCCTACCCTTTTCCAGTCGGACTAATCCGAGCGGGAGCCGCAAGAGGGCGCCCGTTATGGCGAGCAGCCTGCATGCGCGAGCCGCCGCCTTCCCGCGGTGTATGAGAAAGTACAGCTCCTTGCCCCGGTTGTACAGAGACACCATCTCGGCTCGTGCGGCACGCCCACTTGCCCCCAGAGCATGACGGAACACTGCGTCGTGCACGTAGAGGATCTCGCCTCGCTCTCGTAGGCGGTGACATAGCTCCGTGTCCTCGCAGTAGAGGAAGAACCGTGGGTCGAAAAGCAGGAACTCACCGTCCGGTCCCCGTCTCAGCATCAGACATGCTCCCATCACTTGCTCGACCGGTCGCGTGGTTGCATGGTCCCACCACGTCATGAAGTAGGAGCCGAAGAACCGAGAGCGCGGGAACAGCTTGGACAACCCGGACTGCTCGAGAAACACGTGCCAGAGTGTCAGGCGCCTAGCGCAGGAAGGCTGGAGCGAGCCGTCCGGATAGACCAACTTCCCACCGCAGGCCACAGCGGTTGGATGAGCGTCCATCACCTCGACGAGGCGCTCGATCGCTCCCGGTGACACCTCGATGTCTGGGTTGAGGATAAGGGCGTAGTCTGTGGTGCAGTGTGGCAACACCTCGTTGCAGCCCCGGCCGAAACCACGATTGACGAAGGATTGCACGAGGGCGACGCGAGGAAACTCTTGCCGGACCATCGCACCGCTGCCGTCGGTGGAGGCATTGTCCACCACGACGGTGGGGACCTCCGGGAGGCTCTGCAGGCACCGACGTAGATCCTCCACCGTGTTGTGGTTGACGATGATGACGGAGACTGCCTCGGCGAGCGGTCGTCTCACCAAAGGACTCTCCCTATCCGTCGTGTGGCTAAAGCCGGCGGAACCACAGGGCAGTGATGCAGACGGCGTATGCGGGAGCTCCTACCTCACTCCCGTACGATCTGCATCAGCTCCACCTCGAACACGAGCGTGGAGTTGGGTGGGATTGCCCCTACCGATACAGCGCCATAGCCGAGGTCCGGCGGAATGATCAACTTGCGCACGCCGCCGACCTTCATGCCGAGCACGCCTTGGTCCCAGCCCTTGATCACGCTGCCGGTCGCCAGCTTGAAACGGAAGGGGTTTGGTTTATCACGCGACGAGTCGAAGACAGTCCCGTTGACGAGCCAGCCAGTGTAGTGCACCAGTGCAACTTCGCCCTCCTTGATGGGCTCTCCGTCGCCCTCCTTTACATCGGCCAGGCGCAGACTGCCGATGTTGCGCCACGACAGCGTTCCCTCCGGGTCTGCGAGCTTAAGGGCCACGTCCCCCGGATTGGTCTCTTCGGCAATTCGCTGAAGGGCGGCCTTCGCATCGGTGCCCTCCTGCACCACCGTGGCCGATGCTACTCTGGTTCCGATCTTCACGTACTTCATCACGTCCAGGCCGGCAACCACCTGTCCGAAGACCGCATACTGCTTGTCCAGACGGGGGATCTTGACCAAGCACACGTACATCTGGCAGTCACCGCTGTTGGGGTCTTGCGAGCGTGCCAGCCCTACCGCTCCGATGTCGTGGATGAGGTCGCTCAGCTCCCGGGGGACCGTAGTTCCGCTGCCGGTCTCCTTGGTCCCATCCCAATCCGGCTTCTTGGTTTCCGCGTTGCCCCACTGCACCAGCGCGAAGTCCGCTCGCGTCTCGATACGGTGAATCTTGATTCCGTCGTAGAACTTCTGCTTCACGAGGTCCAGAATGTGCGCGCAGGTTTTCGGAGCCTCGTTGAAGTGCAGGAGCATATAGACGTCTCCCGTCCCCTTCTCCGCCATCACGCCATGCTCGGTGACGAACGACCACTTGATTACGGTTTCGTTCGGCTTTGGCGAATACGTCTTCTGGCTGGGGTCCCACTTCGTGGGCGTCTGTGGCACGGGTTCTTCCTGTTGGGCGGCAGCGATCGCTACCAGCGACAAGCTCAGCGCAATCGCCGCTTCCTTGGTGATTATCTTCATGGCTGCACTCTCCTACTTCAGTCCTCCAGCCCTTCGTCCAAGCGGGCAAGGAGGCGGTCCTTGAAATACTTGTCCAACTTCGCGCGATGCTCGGGCGAGATCTCCCGGTCGAACGGGAACATCAGCGCCCGCGTAACATACCTGTCGAGCCATCGGCTTATGAAGTCTCCTGCGATCTGGAGGCCCTCTTCTTCGCAGTGCTCGAAGCGATCCTCATCGGTGTGGCCGTAATACAGCAGCGGTCCCGTCCGCGCGAACGACAACGCCGGGACCCCGCCGTCCGAATAGGGTGCGTTGTCCGAGCTGTACACGTCGTCATGCACTACGTGGTACGGCCCGGTCTCCGCGGCCATCAGCCGAATGGATGCACCGAGGTCTGCAGGCCCGGTGTACCAGGCGGCGGAGTTGGCAAGCAGTGATCCCTGTAGGTCCAGGTTCACGCAGAGACGATGCATATCCCACTCGGTCTGTCCGCCTCGGTTCACGAACTCCTTGTCCTTCTTAGCCTCTTTGTCTGCCTTGCGCAGCTCGCGCACCGTGTGGATGCTGCCGTACAGCCCTTGCTCTTCACCGCTGAAGGCATAGAACCGCATCGAGCGAGCCGTCCCGCTCTCCTTCACGTGCCGCGCGACCTCGACTACCATCGCCGCACCTGCGGCGTTGTCCAGCGTGCCCGGACCTTCGTGAACGCTGTCGTAGTGACCGCAGACGACGATGATCTCATCGGCTCGCTCGGATCCTTCGATGTCCGCACGAACGTTATACGCTTGCGCCTCCTCCGATTGCGCCTCCACGGTGACCTTTGCTCGCCTGCCTCGTGCCTCCATAAGGCGGCGGCCGGTCTCGAAGTCCACACGGACCATCGGCACGCTTCCGTACCGCTGTACGACCTCGGGCCGGACGTAGTGGCGCCTAGGGTGTAGATGAAGTTGCGATTCGACGACCACCATAGCCGCCGGCTTGCGCGACATCTGCGCCCGATATTGTTGTAAGCCCAGCTCGCCGAAGATCAGCAGCACTTTGTCGGCCAGGTCCTTGCCGATGTCGCACTCCTGGCCCGTCTCGCCAAAGGTCAGTTCACCCACGCCGGTGTTTAGGCCTGCGGGCGAGCCGAGGTTGCCGATGCAGGGGAACTGTCCGAGCCCGTCCACCTCCAGCTTCTGATGGATGATGCGACGGGAGAGGATCGGGAAGGGCTCGAGCACGGGTTCCAAGCCCCCACGACGGAAGGCTTCGGCAAGATACTCGGCGCCACGCTTCTCGCCTTCGGTTCCTGCGAACCGGGGACCGATCTCTTTGGTAAGCACCTGTACGTCACGAAACGCGTTGCCTGCGCGAAATGCCATGCTCTTGGGTTGTACGCGTTGGCAGACCAATCCTGCCGACAGCCCTACCGTGCCATGATCGCCCTATGGATCTCTCCTTCCGCAGCAACAAAATGGGCTGTGATTTCCACCTCGTGCTCGGCGGGGCGGAGGAGCAGGCGATGATTGACGCCTCGGTGGAGGCGTGGGAGATGCTCGACCGGCTCGACGCTATGCTCAGCCACTACAAGCCCAAGAGCGAGGTGAGCGACCTCAACGCGCGGGCGGGGCACATGCCCGTCCTCGTCAGCCCTGAGTTGCTAGACCTTATCTTGTACGCACGCGACATGTGGATACTGACCGACGGGGCACTCGACATCACGGTGGGGCCGCTGTCGAAGGCATGGGGGTTTTTCTCAGGCGACCTGGGGGAGCCGCCACCCGGGACCATCGAGGCTGCGCGCGCGGCAAGTGGGTTTCAGCGGGTCAGCATAGATGCCGAGCAGCGCCTGGTGGGCTTTGACCGGTCCGGCGTGGAGATCAACTTCGCCGCGCTGGGGAAGGGCTACGCGCTCGACCGCATGGCCGAGCTGCTGCGTTCGCGCCTCATCCCATCCGCTTTCGCCTCGGCGGGGGGCAGCAGTGCGTACGGCTACGGTCGGACCGAGGGGTGGGGTGTAAGGCTCAATGATCCGGAGGATGAACGGCGGGAACTCACTCGTCTTCATCTACGGGACGAAGGTCTCTCAACGAGCGGGCCTTCCCAACAGAGTATCGTTGTTGGCGGCGTGAGGCGGTCCCACCTGATTGACCCGAGAACAGCGGAGCCGAGTACTTCGCCCATCACGGCGACCGTAGTCGCTCCGACCGCCCTCGAAGCCGAGGCTCTGTCCACGGCGGTCGCGGTGTCGGTCGCCCCCGCAAGTGTGCCGGATTGGCTGCCCCGCTACTTGGAGCGAGCCAAAGACGTGCAGGTTTTTCTGGCTTGGCGGGAGCCTGGGCGCACACTCCTGGTACAACTTAGCACAGACAGACAGGGAGCCCTGGCCCGGACGGAGAAAGAGTTCCCGATTTAGGCTGCGTGGCCCCCGAATGTAGCCGCTGACCGACAGTGCAGCCGGACGGATTGGATGTGATCCTATGAACAGCTCATTCACTCGTCGTGAATTCCTCGCGATCTCCGCAGCGTCGCTGGGCACCATGAGCTTCGCCCACCTGAAGTTGCAGAAGGAACCCGAACCCATTGTCGCTGGCTTTATCGGTACGGGAGCGCAAGGCCAAATGCTGCTCGGAAAGTGTCTTCGCGTGCCTGGTGTGCGGTTTGCGGGCATCTGCGACATCTATGAGCCGCACCTGAACAAGGCGCTGCAGGTGTGCGGTGGCACAGCCAAAGGCTACAAGGATTATCGCGAGATGCTGGACGACAAGTCCATCCAGGCGGTGCTCATCGCGACACCCCTGTATCTTCACGCCCCGATGGCCATTGCGGCACTGGAAGCGGGCAAGCACGTTTTCTGCGAGAAGACGATGGCACGCCGACCTGAACAGGCCAAAGCCATGGCCAGAGCGGTGGACCGAACGCGCAAGTGGCTTCAGATCGGCCACCAGCGCCGCGCAAGCGAGCTGTATCAGCATGCCTACGACATGGTGGCGAAGAAGAAGGTGCTTGGCACCGTCACGCAGATCCGCGCAAGATGGCATCGGAACGGTAGCTGGCGCCGCAACGTGCCACCCGAGTACGAGCGGCTGCTCAACTGGCGCCTCTATGACGAGTACTCCGGCGGATTGATGGCGGAGCTCGGTTCGCATCAGATCCACCTGGTCAACTGGTTTACCGATAGCAATCCGATTGCTGTGACAGGCTTCGGCGGCATAGACTATTGGAAAGACGGACGCGAGGTGTTCGACAACGTTTCTGTGGTGTACGAGTACCCGAACGGCCTGAAAGTAGTGTACACCAGCATCACGACGAACCAGTTCGACGGATACGGCGAGCACTTCATGGGTGACAAGGGCACCCTGGAAATCACAGTGGACAAGGGGCTGCTGTTCAAGGAGCCCGCAGCGGAGGCTCCCGCGTGGGCGAGCCTCGCACAAAAGGAACAGGTAGAAGGCAAGGAGGCCATCGTGCTGGACGCATCGGCCACCAAGAAGCGCGTGGAGGGCGAGAAGCACGGTGAGAGCAGCCTTCAGAAGTCCACCGTTGACGACTATCAGTCCGAGCTAAATGACTTCTTCCTGAAGACCGTTCTGCGAAACGAGCGCCCCCTTTGCGACCACGTCGAGGGGTTGCGTACCTGCGTTGCCATCCTGGGAGCAAACACAGCGATGGAGAAGCGGCAGCGAGTGGACTTCAGCCCCGCCGACTTCCAGTACGACACACTGGCACATGTACCCGGCACGCAGCAGGTAGCCGCGGCCGGTCCAAGGGAAAGGATGTCACCAAGATGAGCGATGAACTGAACCGAAGAGAGTTTCTGGAGAAGAGCACTCGAGCTGCCCTAGCCGCCGGGGTGGGGCTGGCCGGTCTTAGACTCGGTGCAACCGAGACCGAAGCCTCGGTGATGACGAAGCGCGTAGGGCCGAACGACAAGGTGGTAGTAGGCGTGATCGGCACCGGGGGCATGGGCCGGGCGGACATGCGATTCTTCATGCAGAACTCGGACGTGCAGATCGGTGCGTTGTGCGACGTGTACAAGCCAAGTCTAGCCGAAGCAGTGAAGATGACAGGGCCAGACGTGCCCACTTACAGCGACTTCCGCCGGGTGCTGGATCGGAAGGACATTGACGCGGTTATCGTGGCGACACCCGATCACTGGCACTGCATGATCGGAGTGATGGCATGCATGGCTGGCAAAGACGTGTATTGCGAGAAGCCCCTTTCGATTGATGTCGCTCAAGGCCGGGATTTCGTGAAGGCCGCCCGCAAGTATAGACGAGTGGTGCAGACCGGCACACAGCAGCGAAGCGGAACGCACTTCCAGAATGCGGTGCTAGCCGTGCAACGGGGAGCCATCGGCAAGGTGAGCTCCGCACAGGTGTGGATCGTCGGCAACCTAACACCCAACGGCATCGGCAACCCACCCGACGAGCCCGCTCCGGCGGATCTCGATTGGGAGATGTGGCAGGGACCAGCCAAGCGGCATCCATACAACAAGAACCGCTGCATCTACAACTTCCGATGGTTCTGGGACTACTCGGGCGGCAAGATGACCGACTGGGGCACCCACCTGATCGACATCATCCACTGGGCGACCGGGGCGGACTACCCACTGGCAGTTAGCGCGAGTGGCGGCAAGTATGTGCTGACGGACAATCGCGAGACCCCAGACACGATGGTAGCCGTCTTTGACTACCCCGGCTTTACGCTGACATGGACGCAGCAGGATGCTAACGGTTACGGCCGCGATGGGCATGGCTACGGCATGCAGTTGCACGGTACCGAGGGGACCATCTTTATAGACCGTGGTGGATGGGCGATCATCCCCGAAGGCAAGCGAATCGAGGCCGCACAGTACGGGGGCTCCCCGCAAAACGAACCCCACGTGCGCGACTTTCTGGACTGCATCAAGTCGCGGAACAAGCCTCGTAGTGACGTCGAGATCTGCCATCGGTCAACGAGTGCGTGCCACCTGGCGAACATCTCGCTCTGGACGAAGCGCAAGATCGTTTGGGACGGTGCGAAGGAAGAGATCGTCGGAGACAAAGATGCTGCCAAGCACCTCCGCCGCCCGACTACCCGACCTTGGACGATGCCGAAGCTGTAGCATGGTGCCGGCTTCCCGCGCTTTCGGACCACAGCGGAGCGATAGCCGCAATCTGCTTTCCGACAGGGTAGCATGGGTACATGATGATGGGGTTGATGATTGCTGCTGGGATGGCACTCCTACCCAAGCCTACCGTGGTCATGATCCACGGTGCAGGTGGTGGGGGATGGGAGTACGACCTTTGGAAGCCGGTCTTCGAAAAGGCCGGGTGGAACGTAACCGCGCCCGACCTACTACCCAACGAGAAGGGGCTTGCCGAGACCACGCTGGATGACTACGTGGCTCAGGTGATCGAGCTGTGCCGCAAGCACGAGCGTGTGGTGCTAGTTGGTGCGAGCATGGGCGGCATGATCGCACTCAAAGCTGCCGAGAAGATACTGCCCGCTGCCGTGGTGCTGGTGAACAGCTCGGCCCCGAAGGGCATACCCGGCAGGGAGAAGCCTGCACGAGGAGTTCCCGATATCATACGCTGGGCCGGCGGCCCCATCGAGGACACACGTGCCGCCATGCCCGACAGCGACGAGGCTACCATTCAGAAGGCATGGAAACTGTGGCGCGACGAATCTGGCAAGGTGATACGTGAGCTACGAGATGGAGTAGATGTGGCAAAGCCCACATGCCCCGTGTTAGTGGTGATCGGTCGCGAGGACGATACGATACCGCCGGAAGTGAGTCGTCGGGTTGCCGAAGCGATGGGCGCGGACGTTCACGAGTACGCTGGGATGAGCCACGTGGGTCCGCTCCTGAGCAAACGCGCGGCCGAGGTGGCCGCTGCCGTCGCCGCCTGGTTGGATGCCCGCCTCCCACCCACACGGGGGCACCCCAACCACTCACCCTAACAGCTCCAGCAGCCAGTCTCCACCGACTGCTCTGCCGTTTGAAGCGCAGCCTCCATCCGAGGGCGGACGAAGGCATGAGAAGTCTCGCCGACTGTCGGGCCGTGCGCAGCCTCCATCCGAGGGCGGATGGAGGCATGAGAGGAACTACCATGATGCTGAGCGCGTGTCTTGCGTCGCGCGTTCACGGGAACGACGAATGAAGCTATGGTTTCGCCCTATCCATCGTCATGCTGAGCCTGTCGAAGCATGACGATGGATGCAGCGAGCGTAGTATCCGGGTGCGGGAAGGTGTGATGGGTGATGCCATGCTTCGACAGGCTCAGCATGACGGTTGCTTCGACACGGACGGCGTGGCGGTATCCCTACGTACCAGCAGCACGGCCTGCGAGCCCCTATACCTCTGCGAGTGTTGTAGGCAGCGGGGCAGTTGTCCTAGGTGGCGGTGCTCAGCGGCTTCGGCCCGCAGCGGGCCAGAAGCGGACCGCGGAGCGAGGCGCGAGTCTGAAGAAGCTCGGCCAGGATCGAGATCGCAATCTCAGTCACCGTCTCTGCCCCGATGGGCAATCCCATCGGCGAACGAACCCGGTCGAAAATGTCTTCGCTGCACACGCCTTGCGCAACGAATTCCCGGCGCATCACCGCAACCTTGCGCCGGCTACCTATCATGCCGATGTAAGCCGCAGGAGAGTGTATCACCGCGCGTAGCACGGACGCATCGTTCCTATGACCACGTGTGACGATGCACAGGTAGGTGTGTTCATCTATTGGCAGACTGCTCGCAGCCACTTCGGGAAGCTCCACGACAATATCGTGCGCAGAAGGCAGTCGCTCGCGATGGGCAAACGTGGGCCGATCATCCACCACGGTAACCTGAAAGTCGCACTTCGCCGCCCATTCACAGATCATGGCTCCGATGTGTCCTGCGCCAAAGACGATTAGCCGGTCAGGAGGCACGACGGGTTCCACGAACACCCGCCTTCCTCCCTCGTCCGCCAACACTTCTCTGCGAGCATGCAGTGCACGGCGTCCCGAATCACTGGCAGTCGTAGGGTCCCATTCCACGCTACCACCTCGCGTTCCTGTCAGCTCGTAGACTAACACGCCGACTTTGCCCTCGGCACGTGCCTGATTGGCAGCACGCAGGGCACTCGCGAAGGTCTCAGGTCGAGGTAGCAAGAGAACCTGTACCCTGCCACCACATATCAACCCATCGTCCCAGCCGAAGTCGTCGTCCATAGAGAACTCGCGGTACACATGCTTCCCGCTCCGCATCGCGTCGAGAGCCAGTCGCCGACACTCGGCCTCCAAGCACCCGCCGCCCAGCGTACCTATCACCCTTCCGTCGGCCAGGAACAGTCCCTTCGCCCCCGGCTGCTGCGGCGCCGAACCGGATTTGGCCACTACCACGCCTAGGCAGAACTCCAGGCCCTCCGCGAGCAGTTTCTCGGCCCACTCCAGCGTGGTCATCTCAGCCCCAGCGCTTCCATGACGGCGGCCGCTACGGTGTAGTTGCCGAATGGTGGCATCAGGTAGACCCCTTGCGCCATGCCCTGCACCTGGGCCACGAAGTCTCGGGCGAGCGCAATGCCGATCTCGCCGGCTTCCGCCTCGTCCGCATCTTCGAGCTGCTTCCGAATCCACTCCGGAATGTGGATGCCCGGCACCTCGTTATGCATGAACTCGGCGTGGCGCGAGCTTCGTAGTGGTAACACACCTATCAGCACAGGTAGACCTGCCCTCGTACACGTTTCCACTGCCCGCTCTGCCGCCACGACGTCGAAGAGCGGTTGCGTGTATGCCGCATGCGCCCCAGCATCCGCCTTGCGATGGAGCCGGTCTTCCTCCAAAGCCATGTCGCGCGCCAGGGGATCGAAGGCGACAGCGATGGTAAAGTTGGTCAGCACGCCGATGCTGTTGCCGGCCATGTCCACCCCTTCGTTCATACGTCGCAACACGCGCACCAGGCCGATGGCGTCCAGATCGAATACGCTTGTAGCCGTCGGGTAATCGCCTATCTGCGCGGGGTCCCCCGTTACCGCCAGGATGTTTCGAATGCCGAGCGCGTGCGCGCCGAGAAGGTCAGCCTGAATGGCGAGCAGGTTTCTGTCACGGCACGAGAAGTGCATCATCACCTCGATACCGCATTGCTCCTGGATCAGGCGGGACACGGCAACCGGGTTCATGCGCAGCCGCGCCCGCGCGCCGTCCGAGATATCAATCACGTCGGCGCCCTTTTCCTTCAGAGCGCGGGCGCCGTGCAGCACCTTGCTCATATCCAGGCCGCGTGGCAGGTCCAGCTCCACCGCCACCAAAAACCGTTTGCCCAGGTCTCGTCCGAACTGCGATCTCTCCGCCTTGGGCAGGGGCTTCGCTTCCTCGCGTTCCCGCGCCAAAGCCACACCCGGTCGGCGGCCCGGCAGTCGCCCTTTCACCAGCGCGCCGACCGCGCGGATGTGTTCCGGAGTCACGCCGCAGCACCCGCCCACGATGCTCGCCCCCGCCTCTGCCAGGCGGGCGCAGTATGTGGCGAAGTACTCGGGCGTGGTGTCGTACATAATGCGTCCACGCACGAGCTGTGGTAGGCCTGGTGTCGGCATCACGCAGATGGGCAGGTCCGTGGCTCCAGCCATCTGCCGCACGACGTCCAGCATTCGCTGCGGCCCGATCGTACAGTTGGCACCAACCACGTCCACGCCCCACGAGGCGATCTGTGCTGCGACCCGCTCCGGCAGCCCGGCCGCCAGAGTGTCCCCATCCTCGATGAACGTCTTGCTGGCGACAAGCGGCTTGTCCGTCAGTTCGCGCGCGACGCGCACGGCGATCCGGAACTCGTGCATGTCATAGAAAGTCTCGAGCAGCAGGCCGTCGGGGTCCTCTTCCAGCAGCGCCTCGATCTGCTCGCGAAAAGCTGCTTCGGCCACGTCATCCGGAATCGAGCCGACGGGAGCGAGCGGTCTGCCGACCGGGCCGACCCCCGCCAGCACGTACGCGTCTCGTCCAGCTGCTGCCCGAGCCAGTCGCACCGCTTGCCTGTTCAGTTCACCTACGCGGTCTTCGAGATCGAAGGGCTGCAGCTTCACTCGGTTGGAGCTGTAGGTGATGGTCTCGATCAGTTCCGCGCCGGCTTCCAGGTACTTCCGGTGCACCTCCACCACCCAGTCCGGGTGCGTGAGGCAGGCCATGTCGAAGGGCGGGTGCAGGCCCATATCTTGGAGCACGGTGCCCATTGCCCCGTCCGCGAGCAGCACTGGGCCCTTCAGGCGTTCTAGCAGAGGTTGCACGGTGGGGGAAATTGTACTCGGCGGCTAACGCCGAAGCCTGCGCGAGACCTTTTCAGCGGGGTGCTGAGCTGCCTGGTCTCGCAATCTCTGCAGGTTGGTCTGGCCGCTCTCCTGCTCAGCCAGCCACTCGCGCGCGAAGGCGCCGCTACGTATCTCATCGAGCAGCTCCCGCATTGCCGCACGGCTCGCATCGCCCACCACTCGAGGGCCGCGTGTCAGGTCGCCGTACAGCGCAGTGTCCGAGATGCGCTCCCTCATGCCTGCAATGCCGTGCTCGTGCACCAGGTCGGCGAGCAGTTTCACCTGATGGATGCACTCGAAGTACGCGATCTCCTCGGGGTAGCCTGCCTCCACGAGTGTGTCGAAGCCCGCGAGCATCAGCGCCGTCAGCCCCCCGCACAGCACCGCCTGCTCGCCGAACAGGTCGGTCTCCGCCTCCTCCCGCACCGTACTCTCCATCACGCCGACTCGCCCGCAGCCGAGCATTTTCGCATAGGCGAGGGCAAGCTGACGAGCCGAGCCGGTGGCGTCCTGGTGCACCGCCACCAACCCGGCAACGCCCGCGCCCTGTTCGTAAAGCGCGCGCATCGTGGGGCCGGCCCCCATCGGCGCCACCAGCACCACGTCCGCGTCGCTGGGCGGCTGCACCACGCCGTACAGCAGGCTGAAACCGTGCGCGAACACCAGCGCCTTGCCTAGTCCGAGCGACGGCCGTACCACGGAGAAAACCTCCCGGTGTGCGCTGTCCGGCACAAGCAGGGCGACGACGTGCGCTTCGCCTGCTGCATCAGCGATCTCGGCAACCGGCAGCCCATCGCTCTCCGCGCGCTCCCAGCTCGGGCCTCGGCGCACACCGATACGCACGTCAACCCCCGAGTCGCGTAGGCACAGCGCCTGCGCCCGTCCCTGTGAACCGTACCCGATAACCGCTACCCGCTTGCCGACCAGCGGCCCGGACGAGATGTCGGCATCATGCAGCATGAGCATGGGAGCAAGGTACCAGAAGGAGGACCCGTCGCGGGGTCGCGGTCTAGGCTCGGATGTCCAATCGGCGTCCCCGTACACCGTCGGGCTCCGGCTCTTGGGCCGGCTGAGGAAGCCGTTCTTGCTGTGCCTTCAGCGCCTTACGAAAGGCACCTACTTGCATCGCCGAGATTTTGGATGCCTCTGTCGCTCGCGGCGGAGACTTTCGAACCCCAGGTTCCACACCGGGATGCTGCGGAGGAGGAGTCGTAGGTTCGATCCTCACGGCTCATACTCCCGAAGGCTCACCGTCAACTCGAACTCGCCTAGCTCACCCAGCGTGAGTGGGATGGCGAGGGCTGGGATATCCAGAGTGGACACCCGCACGTTGGTGCCACGCAGGATGGTGGGCGGAGTGATCGTTGTCCGGACGCCTGCTTCCGCAAGCAGGGTGGCGGCGTTTCCCGTGATCATGTTGCCCAGTTCGGCCACCGCGCTCGCCGCCATTTGGTCGAAGGTCACCACTGGTCGGCCAAGCATCTGAGTGGCGATGCGGTCCGCGGTGATGAGGGACATCCCGTAGATCACCTGGCCCTCGACGGCACCTGCTATACCGGTAAGCACGTTGCATTGCTTGGTCGTGAACATGCAAGGGCGTGCAGAAACCGAACCTCGCTCCGGCTCCACGCGCAGCACGGTCCGGAGAACCGAGACCGCGGCGGCTATGAACGGGTTGATGTGGTCTACCTTCATCTGCAGATCGCCGCTATGCAGCCTCCAGTTTCTGCACCGCCTCGACCACGCGCTCCGGCTGGAAGGGCTTCACGATGAAGTCCTTGGCGCCCGAGGTAATGGCCTCTTTTACCATCGCCTGCTGCCCCATCGCCGTGCACATCACCACCTTCGCGTCTGGATAGCGGGCCTTGATCTCCTTGAGCGCGGTGATGCCATCCATCTCCGGCATCGTGATGTCCATGGTCACGATATCCGGATGCAGCTTCCCGTACATCTCGACGGCCTCGACGCCGTTCGCGGCCTCCCCGATGACTTCGTAGCCTGCCTTTGTCAGGATGTTCTTCAGAGTAACCCGCATGAACAGCGCGTCGTCGGTAATCAGGATGCGCGTAGCCATCTGTCTTCGCCTCGCTTCGGTTTTCGGTACACGAACGGCATATAGGTCTCGAGCCCCAAGTCACGGCATCGCGAGATGCGCTCCGTCGAACCTAGGAACAACACGCCGCCGGGACGCAGTGCCTCTACGAATCCTCGGTAGAGTCGCTGCTTTGCTGCATCGTTCAGGTAGATCGCTACGTTCCGGCACAGGATCAGGTCGTAGTCGGTTCCATACGGGTCCTGCAGAAGGTCATGCCGTCGGAACTCGACCCGGCGTTTTAGGATGGGTTTCGGGACATAACCTTCGCCCCGCTTCTCGAAAAACGCCTCTCGCCGCGCCTCTGAGACAAACCGCATGTCTGCCTCGCTGAACTCCGGGTCGCGAGCACGGTCTAGAGCCTCCTGGTCTATGTCTGTGCCCAAGATGGTATGCCAACCCAACGGCGCGCTCTCCTGAAGCTGCATGGCTAGGCTGTAGGCCTCTGCCCCGTATGAGCAGCCCGCGCTCCAAGCCTTCAAGCAAGAGCGGTCGTTGAGCAAGATTGGCAGGACCGCTCGCTGGAGCTCGTCCCACTTCTCCGGGTTCCGCAACAGCTCGGACACGTTGATCGATAGGCGGTCAATGAACGCTTGCATGCGGCCATCCTCGGCAGTCAGCCAATGCCAGAACTGCTCAGGCCCTTCGACCCCCACACGCTCGGCCATCGAAGCCAGCCTGCGGTCCATCTGCGACGCCCGGTACTGAGTGAGGTCCACACCAGCGTGCTCCCAGACCTTTCGCTTGAAGCGTTCCCACCGCATCCCATTGTCAAGCACAGCGATGCAGGCTCCTATTCATCTGGAGAATGGTCGGCACGATGCTGTCGAGCGGCACGACACAGTCCACACATGCCGCCTCGATGGCCGACTTCGGCATCCCGAAAACCACGCAGCTTTCTTCCGCCTCGGCCAGGGTGAAGCCGCCTTGGGCTTGGATTGCCTGCAGGCCCGCGGTCCCGTCGCGGCCCATACCGGTCAGCACCACTCCCACGACCCGATCTCCAAAGACCTGGGCAGCACTCTGCATCGTGATGTCCACTGCGGGGCGAACGCTCTGTACCGGCGGTTCGTCCGTCAGCACCACCGAGCCATCGGCAGAGACTCGCATGTGGAATCCCCCTGGAGCAAGCAAGGCCTCTCCGGGAGTCACTCGATCTCCGTCTGCTGCAATCCGCACGTGCACAGAGCCGATCCCGGAGAGGCGGACCGCGAGCAGTTCGGGGAATCCGGGTGGCATGTGTTGCACCACTAGTATGGCCGGCCGGAAGCCGTGTGGCAGTGCCCCGAAGACGTGGGTCAGAGCCTTCGGTCCGCCAGTGGATGCGCCGATGACGATCACCTGCTCATCACGCCCCAATGCGGGCGAACCCTGGGAGAGGTCGGCGCGCGGAACCACGAAACTGCGATCCGCCAGCGATCGAAGTCCCGCCGCATCCACGCGAGCAGCAGCGACCACCTTTTCGATCAGTTCGGTTCGCATGGCAGCCATCGCCTGGGCGCCGCCTTGGGGTGGCTTAGCAACGAAGTCCACCGCGCCGAGTTCCAGCGCTCGGATAATGGGTGCAGCACCTTCCATCGTCTGGCTGCTCAGCATCACCACTGGCCTCGGACGTGAGGACATGATGCGGCGGAGAGTTTCGATGCCATCCAATTCTGGCATGGCAACGTCCAGCGTGATGACGTCCGGCTGAAGGCGGGGGATGACCTCCAATGCCTCTCGGCCGTCGGCGGCTTCGCCCGCAACGCGTATGGCCGGGTCGGACTGCAGAAAGTTCGTGATCAGCCTCCGCATGAAGGCCGAGGCGTCTACGACCAATACGCGGATGGGCATCCAAGCACCTACTTCACGACATAAGCGTCGAGAGCTTTGGCAACCGCGGGGTGCATATCGGCGAGCACCCAATCGTAGTCCTCGGCCTCCAGCCCTAGGCGCTGCATGCTCCCCGTGTTGAGGGTGTAGCAGAGCCCGTCGCCACCGAGGCCATAGCCGAGGGTCATCGCCAGCACGTCGGCGATGTGCACGCAGTCTACCAACAGCTCCGGCGGGTCGCAGCGTCCGGGAGAATGGTGATACTGGATTGCCTTCTCCAGCACCTCGGGGAGATTCCACCGCTGCGCTAGGTAAGCTCCTACGTCGCAGTGGTCGAACCCGAACTCCTCGCGCTCCAGTTGGTCGAAGGGCGCCTGCTCTTGCTCGCATCGAACCACGAGGTCCGCAAGGCGAGCCTCCATCCACATGCTGAGCACCACCTTGCCCAGGTCGTGCAGCAGGCCGGCGCTGAACGCCTCTTCGCCGCTCACCTTGCGCGAGCGGGCCGCGAGCAACTGCGCCCCGATGGAAACGGCTATCGAGTGCTCCCATAACGCCCTCGGCGCCAACGCGTAGCCCTTTCTCGGTTGATTCAGCCACGGGAAGGTGGAGGCGACGAGGGCCAGGTGTCTCACTGTCTTCATGCCCAGCATGACTACGGCTTCCTGCAGGCTCGTAATCTTCCGTGGAAGCCCGTAGTAGGCGGAATTCGCCAGTCGGAGCACCCGAGCGGTCAGCGACTGGTCGTACGCGATCTTGCCTGCGACTTTGGACGCGGTGGCGTTGGCATCGCCCGAGAGGCGCACCACCGAGAGCACGGCCTCGGGGATGGACGGGAGGTCGGAGGTCTTGTTGACGATTTCATCCAACGTGAGCGGTACCATCGGTGCCTCCTATGCCGCCCGTAGTGCTTGCCTGCGCAGATTACACAACTCGGTTTCTCCTTGGGTGAACGAGCGTATGCGGACGGAGCCGGTGCCGCTCTCGAACACCAGCGATCGTCCCGAGGCTCCGCCGATATCGGTGGCGACGATGCGGAAGCCCTGCTCCGTCAGAGCCTGTCTCACCGCCTCGCTGTTGCGTGCCCCGATGTCGAGGCGGTTCTTGTCGCCAGACCCGAACTGGAACACTTGCGCGCCCCCAGCGTAGGCGACGGAGGCATCGGCTACGTTGCCTCCGAGGGCTTCCAGTTGGCGCCTGATCTCGGGTACCGCCGTGTCAGCGAACTTGCCCGGCTCTTCCGTCGGTTTTCCGGGAAAGCTGCGAGGAAGCATGATGTGGGCAACGACCGAGACGTCCGCCACAGGGTCCAAGAGGCATACCGCGATGCACGAGCCCAGTCCCAAACACGTGTAGGCGGCGGGCCCTTTGTACGATCTCACTTCGGCCATACCGACATTCACGCTGCGTGGGGTCATGCGGCCTCCTTTCGCACCCCGAGGGCCCGGAACAGCGATTCCAGGCTGCCTTCGGAAGGAATGTAGAGGAAGTAGCCGGTCGCAGCGCGCCCTTCCTCTCGGAAATCGGTGTTCAATGCGAGAACCTCCGACTGCTCGGCCCACGCCTGGCTGACGATGCTTTCGAGCAGCACCTCGGCTCTGTCTACCGCTAGATAGGGTGGCGAGGCGTGGCACGTGCCTGAAGCAAGGCAACCGATGGCGTTCAGAAAGCTTGAAAGCACGATGTTCCCGACTTCCAGCGCAGCCGAGGCGTACATCTCGTCCATCTGCCACACGTTCTCGGGGTGGGAGCCGAGCAGCATGTCCCAAAGCTCCCCGGCAGAGTCCCAACGGAGCATGAGCGCCACGTGCCCGTCGAGCGCTCCGGAAACTGGCATATACAGAGCCAGGATGGCCTGGTCGCTCCCGAAGAAGCCGGGGACTTCGGCAAGACCCACCGCCTGCACGTCCGGCACACTCATCAGGAACTTGCGCTTGGTCATGTCGGCAAGCGTAGTGATCGCATTGCCGAGCCCGATGTTGGTGACTTCCCGGAGGACGTCGAGCTCCGTGTCGGAAAGGCTCTGTGCAGGCATGGAGATTCCCCTCCCAGTTATTCCCATTCTCGGCGCGAGAGGCACTGCGGTGGAGTGCCGGAAAGGTCGGGGCAGCCTGTGGGAGTGAGCCTGGGAACCGATATCGCCTGTCGTAATACCTACGTAGGACATCCGCTCGTCGTCGAAGGTGGTGCTGGAAGTGGAGACGCTCGGTTCTTCACCTGGCTCCCTATGCCCCTGCCTCCGATAGAGGCATAGGGTTGCCTACGGGACTGCACGAGCCGGGTCACGTTTTCTTCTCGCCACAGTGAGGCTGCGTGGCAGGAGCCCCCAAGCCCCTGCCGCAACTCCTCCGCGATCGCCGGGGTACGAAAGGTACTTTCGCCGTCCCGGCGTTGCCCCCGTCCGACGGGACGGCGAAACCACGGGCCACTGTCACCACCAATCCGGTCCGCTGACCTGGATTCCCGCCTTCGCGGGAATGACAACGTGTCACGAAATTAGCAATGACAATGTATCATAGAATTAGCATAGTGTCTTTCATTCCCGCGAAGGGGCCCGTTGAAAAAGCCAAGGAATGCACCCGCGCGGCACGTCCGAATCATGCCCCGGCGCGGTCCTCAGGTTCACAGTGTGCGTTCAGTGGGCGCAGGTCGTCGGACGCGGGCCAGGGCATAGAGACTTTTTCAACAGGCCCGAAGGCGGGAATCCAGATTCGACCCTCGATTGCCTGACCCGCGTCGGCCGACTAGCAGCCACCGAGCCCATGGCTGGAACGTGAGGACCGCCCCGGGGCATCCCATCCCCGCCGTGATACACCCCTGCGCTCACTCAACACGCGCTTAGGCAGAAGCCCAGATCGCGGCGGGAGATGGCCAGATGCGCAAGTAGCCGCCACGGTAGCACGGGCCAAAGCGCGCGAGCAGGCTCGCGCAGCCCCAAGCCTTGTTCCGTAAACCGCTAGGCGGAGGGGCGGACGGCGCAAAGCAGCGCCTCCACCAATCGGTCGTCGGCGTCCTCCGGATGCCTCTTCCTCAGGTCCTGTGCGAACTTACGGAAGGCCGTGGGCGACACGCCCTTCCCGCCCCGAAGCTGCGATAGGTATGCAGCGCCGACGATTACCTGGCATTCCAGGCCGAACGTCTCGTCCGACACGCTACGCGTCCCAGCCCGAATGCACTCTGCAAAGTTGAGAATCTCTCCATAGAAGCTACTCGGCCAGGGCATCCACGTCGGTCCGGTCGCCGCCACACGACGCTCCGCCCCGTTGGCGTCCGTCACGACCGCCCAGTGCTTGCCCTTCTCGTCCTCGTGCATGCGCAGGAAGCCGGTGGTCCCGCACACCATGGTCTCGGGCGAGTCGCGATGGCTCCATGAGCCTTCGACGTGGGCGGTGGTCCACGCCGAGGTCGCCGGGTCCTCGAAACGGATCAGTATGTGCCCGTCGTCCTCTACCCGCACCGAATCGAACTTGCCGTTTATGATTCGCTCCGGCATGCGTACGGTGATGCCGATCGGCTGTGCGGCCTTCACCATCGTGGGCCGCTTCGCGAGGCCGCTGAGGAACCACGCGCCTGCCACTGCGTGGATGCCGCAATCCAGCAGCGCGCCCCCGCCGCCGATACCGCTCTGCCAGAAGTTGGGGTTGCCTTCCGGCCCGCCGTGCGCGGTAGCCAGGTACATCGCAACCGGTTCGCCGATCCAGCCCGCATCAATCAGCTTCTTGGCGGTGTAGTAGAAGGGCTCCCACAGCCAGTTCTCGTTGTGCTGGTACAGCTTGCCCGAGCGCTGCACGGCCTCCATGATGCGCAGGCAGTCGTAGTACGACCGTGCCATCGGCTTCTCGCACATCACGTGGACGCCAGCATTGAGAGCCTCGATGGCCAAGGGGGCGTGATCCTTGGGTTGAGTACAGATGTCCACTGCGTCGAGCTTCTCGTCGGCAAGCAAGGCAGATAGGCTGCTGTAGGTCTTGACCGAGGCCACGTCATTTCGAAGGAGGTCGGCTGTGCGCGCATCACCGGCAGCCTCGGCCTGCTGGGCCTTTTCCTCGTAGAGCTGCCACATGCTGAGCTGCGTGCGACCGATGTTGTCCTCGTTGGGGTCCACGAGGGCGCAAAGCTGGAACTGAGGGATTTCGGGGTAGGCGCGCAGGTGCGCTCCGAAGATGCCGCCCGTGCCAACGCCTGCAATGCGAATGCGATTCATGTCCAATCCTCCGGGGGTACTCTAGGGCCAGAGCTACTCCCAGTGCGCTCTCACTTCCTGCCCCCGGGCGCCTCGGATGCGGCCTTTCGACGTATAGGTAAGTGATGCGCACTAGGATTGTCCTCTGGCTCCTGCTCGCGACCAACTTCTTGGCGACGACCGTAGTCGGCCAAGAGGGTCAGGCGGCGACGCCACCTTCCGACCCGGCACTCTCCGATCAGGACAAGCAGGAAGTGGAGATGGGCAAGAAGGGCCTAGCCGAAGTGCAAGCCTCGGGAAAGCTGGGGAAAGACGAGGCGATCCTCGCCCGCATCCGCACCATTGGCAATGCTCTGGCCGAGATCGCGAAGCGCAAGGAGCTGCAGCCCACTTACGGCTATGGCCGCCGAGCACCCTTCGACTACCAGTTCTTCTACATTGAAGACAAAGACGTGAATGCGTTCGCAATGCCTGGCGGCTTTATCTTCGTGCACTCGGGACTGCTGGACTTCGTGGAGTCGGACGACGAGCTGGCAGCGGTCCTGGCGCACGAGATCATCCACGCTGCCCATCATCACCTGCGCAAAGTCGGCGAGGACCAAGCGAAGGTGAACCGCGACTCGATGCTTGCGGCCCTGGCGGCTGCGCTGGCGACAGGCGGTGGCAGCGAGAACACCTACAACATCATTACGGGCACCATGCTGTATCAGGTGGCACGCACCAACCGCTACATCCTGAAGGCCGAGCTCGACGCCGACATCGGGGCGTACGCGCTGCTCCGCGAGTCACCCTATAACCCCGTGGGCATGCTCACGATGATGGAGCGGCTTTACTGGAAGAACGCTATGCAGCCTGCGCTGGACTGGGGCATCTTCCAAACTCACCCGCCGACTGCCGAACGGGCATCGAATGTCCTCCACATGCTCGCGCAGGACCGCGTGCCCGTCCGTCGCAGCGCCGTATCCAGCAGCAACCGAGCCGTGGCCAAGCTGGTTACCGAGGGGGATACGAAGTTCCAAGAGGTCACACTGGGTGACCTTCGCATTGTTCGCCTCGTGGCCGATCCCGAACCCGCCGACCCCCTCTCACGGGCCAACGGCATGCTGCCGGCTCTCAACTTGCTGCTCGATTCGGAGCTGGAGCTGTACGAGGTGTCCGCGCCTGCTCCAGGTCGTATCGCGGCTCGCGGCGTGACACTCGTGGAGTTCGGGGAGGACGACGCCCGGGCAAACGGCCAAACCATGGCAGAGATGACGAAGCAGGTGCGCGAACAGGTGCGCCGAGTTGTGAATCTACTTACGAGGATACGCTCACTTTCGTCCCAGCCCTTCCGCCTAGACTGAGGCGCTTCGCCTGATCCGATCCCTGGGACGTGCCGACAATCACCATGAGGCAATGAGCACGAACACCTCCGCCCTCGACAAACTCAAACCGGGGCTGCCGGTGGACCTGGTAGCAGGCGCCGGCGGCACGGAACGCCGCATCTCGCGCTTCATTCTTGTCGAGCCCGGTGAAGCTCAGCTTCGGATCAAGCCCGCCAACGACGAGCGGATTCGCAGTCTTCCGAAAGTCGGAAGTCACGTCGGCCTTCTGGTTCACTGTGGCCGCAGCGCGCTCAAGGCGCAGGCCATCATCACCGGCACCGAAGGCAGCCGAATCGATCCGCTGGTGACCGTGACGATCGGGACTGACTGGACCGAACTCGTCCACCGTTCGAGCGAGCGACTCCCCGCTGACTTCCCTGCGGACGTTCACATACCAGACCCGCATCGCACGGGGCAGGTAAGTATCATGCGAGGCCGAGTCATCGATCTGAGCATCAGCGGATGCCGTGTGCGACTGGCGAAGTGTCTCGCGAAAGGGACGATGCTAGCCCTTTCGTTCACGCTCCCCGGCTCGACGCGGAAGGTAGCCCTGATGGGACAGGTGGTTCGTTCGACTTCCTGCCCCGACCAGGCCACCTTCTCGGATGTCGGCATGCGCTTCGTACATATCGGGCAGGACGAGCGGGACGTTCTGAACGAGTGGATTTCGGAGTCGCTGATGGCTCAAGTGGCATAGAGCGGTCAAGCGGCGCACGAGAGTAGAACTGCAGGAACAAGCGGTTGCCTACAGCGATGGGAGAGCTTCTTCGGAGCGGCCTAATCTTTGGCCCGATGCAGGGATAGCGCGACCCGCGTCAAACCCATCCACCGAATCCGCAACGAATCGCGGAGACGGAGGCGACTGCTGTGAGCAAGGCAGACGGCATTTCTCGAAGGAACTTTCTGAAGGCGATGGCGGTTGGCGCCGGAGCCGTTGCGGCGGGCCGACCGGTTTGGTCCAAGAACGTCTCGCCCAATGACCGAATTCGCATGGGTGTAATCGGCTGTGGCGGCATGGGAACCGGGCACCTTCGTCGCTTGGTGGACATGTCTAAGAACCCCGAGGAAGGCGTCGAGGTCGTCGGGGTATGCGACATCTACGAACCCCGTAAGCAAAGGGCGAAGGAGATCAGTCAGGCCCGTCTCCACCACGAGTACGAGGAGATGCTTGCGAGGTCCGACGTGGATGCCGTGGTGATCGCAACTCCCGATCACTGGCATGCCAAGATGGCGATGGACGCCATGCACGCCGGAAAGGACGTGTACCTAGAGAAGCCCATGACTCGTACCTGGCAAGAGGGCTTCCAGGTGTACGACACGGTGAAAGCCACCGGAAGGGTACTGCAGGTCGGCGCGCAGAGCACGTCCGAGGATAGGTGGTGGCGTGCAAGGGATTGGATCCGCACGGGCGAGATCGGCAAGGTTCTGTGGACGAAGAGTAGCTTCTGTCGCAACTCGCGCGAGGGTGAGTGGAATTGGCACATCGACCCCGACGCCGGCCCTCACAACGTGGACTGGAAACGGTGGCTCGGCTCTGCACCGAAGCGTCCCTGGGACCCGGACCGCTACTTCCGCTTCCGGAAGTACTGGGACTACTCTGGTGGCATCGCCACGGACCTCTTCTACCACATTCTCTCTCACCTGCTGGTAGCGCTCGGTCCCGAGATGCCGAAGTACGTCAGTGCGCACGGCGGCATCTACGTGCAACACGACCGTGAGGTACCTGATACGTTCCACATGCTCATCGACTACCCCTCCGAACATACGGTCGTCCTCTGCTCCTCCATGGCCAATCGCCAATCGCTGGACGAGACCATCTACGGCCACGAAGCCACCCTGCACTTCGTGGGAGAAGGCTTCCTCAGGGCGCCAGAGGAGGAGTTCAAGGATCAACGGCCGGAGATTCGCGTTCGTGAGCGTTCGCGGCCGGACCACATGCACAACTTCCTGGAGTGTGTGCGCACGCGGCAGCGACCACATTGTGACGCCGATCTCGGGCTCGCTACCATGGTAGCAATCGGCCTGGGTGTGGATGCGTATCGCAAGCGGCAGACCATCGAGTTCGATGCGGAGAAGCGCCGCGTGCAGGGTCGTTCTGCACAGCCATCCCTCCCGCGCCACGACACATTGCCTCGCTGAGAACTCACTGCTCGGCCACGGCAGACAAGATGCAGCGGGGTCGCCCGCTTCGGGCGACCCCGCTTCGGCTGAGTCAGGATGCGGGACCTTGCATCCGGTAGCAAGAAGTGCTAGTTGTCTCCGGGCTGCCCGAAGTTCACGAGACACGCGCCGAGGTCGCTCAGACCCACTTCCCCGTCCTTGTCCAGGTCTACGAACCCGACCCCAGGCGAGGATGCGAACTGGCTCAGAATGGCGTTCAAGTCCAGCAGGTCAACGAAGTTGTCCAGAGTGGGATCGCCGTTGAGCAGCGTGGGGTTCACAGTGCTCGGGCGTCCGGGGCTAAGTAGCGGCATGGTTCGTCGCAGCCAGTTCTGGTAGCGAATCGACAGGTCCCAGTCTCCGGGCGGCACTTGCATCGTGATTGCGCCGGTCGCGTTGACAGACATGTTCACGACGAGTATCACATTCTGCGTGCCGGCCTCGCGGATGTCTACAGGGATGACAGTGGGATACGGCCCGGCCAACGCCTGCATCGTGAGCTGTCCGGTGAAGTCGGTGGTATGAGTGTACATCAACACCACCACGTCTTCGTTGGACGTACTGATATACCACGTCCCTGCTACGAACACGCGTCCCATCGAGGCCACACCACAGGCGGCACCCCGATCGAGAACGCTGTGCGAGGGGCGCATTACGCCAACCACCGTGCCGGTCGGGCTGTACTTGATACAGGTAAGCGCCAGCGAGCTGCCGGTGCTATACACGTTGTCGAACTGGTCTACTGTGACGTGCCGAGTCTCCTCGAGCTCGGTACCACCTGACGAGGAGTAGGTCTTCAGCCAGAGCTGATTGCCCAACGAGTCGTATTTGATGGTGGCCATATCGCTGCGGCTCCCTGTATAGAGCCTACCACCGACGATGACGTTGTCCTGGGAGTCGACTACCACGGAGTTGCCGGAGTCACCGCCACCCACTCCGCCGTCCAGTCGAACGTCCCAAAGCGCACTACCATTCACCTGACGCTTGATAGTCCAGATGTCGGAGTCGGTACCCACGCCCGAGCTACTACCGGTGATGATGGGGCGGCCAGCCGAGTCTACTGCAACGGCATTCGCGATATCGCTGCCTCCCGCGGGCCCGTCGAAGAACTGCACCCAGTTCGTGATACCCGAGGTGGTGTAGGAGATGAGTACCATGTCCTCCTGCGAACCGAGGCGTCGGCTATAGCCGCACGTGAACACGTCGCCCTGAGGCGATACTACGATGTCTCGAGCCTCGTCGCGAATTCCCGCGGCACTGTGCAACCGGGTCCAGTCAACGTTGCCGTTCGGGAGGTATTTCAGCATCACTATCGCGCCCGGGGAGCCCTCGTAGTCCCCTGCAACATAGATGTTATTGTTCGTGTCGAGCGCGATGGCGCGCGCGGTGTCCTGACCACCATTGTAATGCTTGGCCCATAACTGCGTGCCGGCCGAGTTGTACTTTACGATGGTGATGTCGCGATTGAACGTGGCGTCTTTGGTGGTACCCGTGACGATTACGTTCCCCTCGCTATCTACCACGATGCCGATCCCCACGTCGTCCGACCCAGCTCGGTCATAACGCTTCGTCCACACGCGGGTACCCTGGTCGTTGTACTTGGCGACCCAGATGTCCGTGTTGAAGTTCAGTTCGCTGGTGCCGACGACATACGCGAAACCATCGGCGGTTACGACCATGTCGGCGGTGCTGTCCAGACCGCTTCCGGCGTCATAGAACTTTCGCCAGGTCTCGGTGATCGCCCCGAACACGGAAGCCGCAAGGCCCACCGTAGCCAGGGCAACACCCACCAGGCGTGCGAGTCTGCTCATAGCAAAGTCCACTTCCTTTCTCAACGTCAACGCAGAGTGCCCGAATCGGGCGCAATCTGGTCCCTGCGCCGGGCGGACACCTGACGGCATTCTACCAAAGGACCTGCAGACCAGCAAGAGCAACCGACCACTTAGCCGGTACAAGCAAGTGCTTATGGCGACAAACCCAGTAGCCGTAAGGACCGCTCGGCTGCGGGGATACTGCCGAGAATACCGGAGCCGGTTCGCCAGTGTCACACGGGCAGGGCGATCCTGGCGGCCTTTGCTGCCGACGCGAACATCCCCTCGACCTCTTTGGCCTTACGGTCGTAGTCGCGCTGATCCGGCCACGCGTCTCCGGGCATGAGCATCTTGGGCGGAACGTCCGGAATGTGCTTGGGCACCATCAGCCCGAACACGGGGTCCTTGTGGAACTCGCCTTCGTCCAGTTCGCCCGAGATCGCCGCGTTGACCATCTGGCGGGTGTATTGAATGCTGATGCGGTTGCCGATGCCGTAGGGGCCACCGGTCCAGCCGGTGTTGACCAGCCAGACCTGCGATTTGTGCTTGGCGATCCGCTCGCCGAGCATCTGCGCGTACTCGTTGGGGGGCAGCGGCAAGAAGGGCGCACCGAAGCAGGCGCTGAACACCGGCTGCGGCTCCTTGACCCCAGCCTCGGTACCCGCCACGCGTGCGGTGTAACCCAATAGGAAGTGGAACATCGCCTGCTCCTTCGTCAGCTTCGAGATGGGCGGCAACACCCCGAATGCATCGCAAGTGAGAAAGAGTATCGTGCTCGGGTGCGGCCCATGGCTCGGTATCACTGCACCCTCGATGAACTCGATGGGATATGCGGCGCGTGTGTTCTCGGTCAGCGTATCGTCTGCGTATTCAGGGGCCCGCGTAGCAAGGTTCAGCACGACGTTTTCCAGCACCGAGCCGTATCGGATCGCATCCCAGATCTGCGGCTCGTTGTCGCGCGAGAGGTTGATGCACTTCGCGTAGCACCCGCCCTCGAAGTTGAACACGCCATCGTCCGCCCAGCCGTGCTCGTCGTCGCCAATTAGTTTGCGTGACGGGTCGGCCGAGAGCGAGGTCTTGCCGGTGCCCGACAGGCC
The DNA here is from genome assembly GCA_039961735.1 of Fimbriimonadia bacterium. Taxonomy (NCBI): domain Bacteria; kingdom Bacillati; phylum Armatimonadota; class Fimbriimonadia; species Fimbriimonadia bacterium. The sequence goes on along the minus strand of JABRVX010000010.1, from coordinate 50,512 downwards.
GAAGAACAGCGCGACATCCCCCTTGGGTCCGATGTTGGCGCTACAGTGCATCGGCAAGATGCCGCGTTTTGGTAGTAGGTAGTTCAGCACGGTGAACACACTCTTCTTCATCTCGCCGGCGTAGCGCGTCCCGCCGATGAGGATGAGCCTGCGAGCGAAGTTGATGATCACGAAGGCCTCGGATCGCGTACCATCCACCTCGGGGAAAGCACGGAAGTTGCAGGCGTTGATAATCGTGAACTCCGGCACGTGCTGCTCTAGGTCCCGAGCAGACGGGCGCAGTAGGAGCTGCTTCACGAATAGCGCGTGCCAGGCCAGCTCGGTCACGAACCGGACCGGCATTCGGTAGCGAGGGTTCGCACCCGCGTAGCAGTCGGTCACGTACACCTCGCGGTTCTGAAGATACGCAATGACGCGCTTGTACGCCTCGTCGAACAGGTTCGGCGGGAAGGGCACGTTGACAGCGCCCCAATCTATGTCCTCCTGAGTCGTCGGCTCCTCGACGACGTAACGGTCCTTCGGCGAACGCCCGGTGTACGGAACAGTCTCGCACACGAGCGCTCCGGTCGAGGCCAGCCTCCCCTCACCCTTGCGAATGGCGTGCTCGATCAGTTCCGCTGGGCTAAGGTTGTAGTGAACATCCCCCGTGTAGGCGATCTCAAGCTTCTGCATAGCTTGGCAAGATACCCGTTCTCGCGGGCTAAGGGTGCTGGCTCTGCGCCTCGAATCGGCCAATCATGCCGAGCAAAGCCCGGCGCCCCCTGCCATGCCTCCCACTTTCGGCGGAGGCATGGAAGCCGGGGATGTCGGCTGCGGCCGCATGCGCCGACATCAGAGCTTCCGCCGATCGCCTCCAAGCGAAATCAGCAGGATTTCCCGCACTGCCTCGGCGATGCCGGGTGCCTGGCTCTCCCGAGAGCCGGCGACGTTCAGCACACGCACATCGTTCTGCGCTACCCACACTGCTAGCTGTGCGGCTGCAGAACTGATGCCATGTTCCTCCAGATCCAAGTGGAGAAGCGGTTTGTCGTGGACCGAGGCCAGCTCGGCGGTCAAAGCGCTCCCGCCGACAGGCTCGCCGTAGGTGAACAACACCGTGCCGTCCGAGTCGATCACGTTGCGTTCGGTGCGCACAGCGAAGTCCGCCGACTCTGTCTCCGTCAACTTATAACGCTCCGGAATCGTCCCATCTTCGGCGAGGCGACCCGCGGGGCACCACCCACCGTGTGGGATGCCCAGATCGATCGCCGCATCCAGCCCTCCCCTGTCGGCTCCCGTTTGTCCGCCCGAAACGATGCGCTCCACGACCATACCTTCGAGTTCCTCGCTGGGTCCCTACGGCCTGCCGGGGGTATCATTCTGACTTCCCCGAGGAGTGCCGACCGATGCCCGATCCAATTATTCGGATTGCCCTTCCGAAAGGCCGCATGGAGGCTGGCGTGCTCGCTCTGCTTCAAGATGCGGGCATGCCCGTGCGCTCGGGTGCACGTGAGTATCGGCCCAGTATCGGGATGCCCGGCTTCGAGGCAAAGATCCTTAAGCCGCAGAACATCATCGAGATGGTGCATCTCGGGTCGCGCGACATCGGCTTCGCGGGGGCAGATTGGGTGGCTGAGATGAACGCCGACGTTGTGGAGATCCTGGACACCGGGCTCGACCCCGTCCGACTGGTGGCAGCCGCTCCAGAGGATGTGCTGGAGAACGGCAAGCTGCCGGCGCGTCCACTCGTGGTTGCATCGGAATACGAGAAGCTCGCGACCGATTGGATTCTGCGCGAGGGTCTGGACGCCAAGGTAGTCCGGTCCTACGGAGCGACAGAGGTGTTCCCACCCGAAGACGCCGACTGCATCGTGGACAACACGGCATCGGGAGCGACGCTGGAGGCGAACAATCTGCGAGTGGTCAGTGAGATCATGCATTCGTCCACTCGGCTCTATGGCAATCCCGCCGCGATGCGAGAGCCGACCAAGCGTGCAGCGGTGGATCGCTTCGTGTTGCTGCTTCGCTCAGTGCTGGATGCTCGGCGCAGGGTGATGCTGGAAGTGAACGTGCCAGCCGACAAGTTGGAGCGAGTGATCGAGGTGCTTCCCTGCATGAGAGAACCTACCATCGCCCAATTGCACGGTGAGGCGGGCTATGCTGTGAAGGCCGCGGTCCCGCGCGAAGACCTCTCTCGCGTGATACTGGACGTAAAGGCCCGCGGCGGCACCGACGTGGTTGTCACCCAGATCGCGCAGATCGTACCATGAGCGTTCTGAAACCCGCCCCCGCACTCGCCCACGTAACGGCCTATGCGGTCCCCATGCACCCCGCTCCGATCGACCTTCGGCTGGACGGCAACGAGGGCATGCGCCCGCCTGCAGAGCTGCTATCGGCACTAACAGAAGCGGGTCCCGAGGTGATGAAGCGTTACCCGGATGCGAGCGAACTGCAAGGTCTGCTTGCCGAGCGGTTGGGTGTGGAGCCCACTCGTGTGCTAGTGACCGCAGGAGCCGACGATGCCTTGGACCGCGCGTGCCGGGCGATGCTGGCTCCCGGCCGCCAGATGCTACTGCCTTCTCCCACCTTCGAGATGCTGCCGAGGTACGCGAGCTTGGCCGGGGCGAAGGTGGTAACCGTTGCCTGGCCTCCCGGCAAGTCCTTTCCTATCGAGGCGGCTCTCCTGGCACTTACGCAAGCCACCTCGCTGGTGTGCTTCGTGTCACCTAACAACCCGACGGGAGCCGCTGCGCGCGCCGAGGACCTTCGGAGGCTGTCGGAGGCCGCGCCCCATGCACTGATCCTAGCCGACTTCGCTTATGCGGAGTTCGCCGACCGCGACGACACGCAGTTCGCTCTATCTCTACCCAACGTGGTAGTGGCACGAACGCTCTCGAAGGCATGGGGACTGGCAGGGCTGAGGGTGGGATACGCAGTTGGACCACCCGAGGTGATCGCATGGATGCGAGCCGCCGGTAGCCCCTACTCCGTGTCGCGTGCGTCGCTCCTGCTTGCGTCCGAGGCACTGCGACGAGGCGACGAGGGTATGCGTGCCTTCGTCGAACGTGTTAGGTTCGAACGAGGCGAGTTGCAACGTTTGTTGGTATCTCACGGCGTGGAGAGCTTCCCGTCGCAAGCCAACTTCGTGCTCGCTCGGCACACCGATGCGCTGTGGTTGCGCGATGCAATGGCTGGTATGGGAATCGCTATCCGCGCCTTTCCGGGAAGGGAATCTCTCGCCGATTGCGTGCGCATCACCTGCCCCGGCGACGAGGAGCAGTTCGACCGCGTCTGCAAGTCGCTCTCGGTAGTGTTCGCCCCACAAGCGCTCCTGTTGGACCTGGACGGCGTGTTAGCCGACATCTCCGGCTCCTACCGTCGCGCCGTGTTCGAGACGGCAAAATCCTTTGGCGTAACGCTCGACCCGCAAGAGGTAGTGCGTGCCAAGGCGGCGGGTCAAGCTAACAACGACTACGAACTCACCCATCGCCTGCTATCGGATCGGGATGTTAGCGTCAGTCTGACGGAAGTAATCGAGAGGTACGAGGCTCTGTACGCAGGCGAGCAAGGACTGTGGCGGAACGAGCGCCTACTGGTGGACGCGGACTGGCTCCGTAGCCTCGCAGCCAGAATCCCGTTAGGGATCGTTACCGGGAGGTTGCGCAGACATGCCGAGAGGTTCTTGTCAGGGGTGGGCCTGCTGGGCTGCCTCGGTGCGCTGGTGTGCATGGAGGACGCCCCTGAGAAGCCTAGCCCCGAGCCGCTGCTGCTTGCCATGAACAGACTAGGTGTGCAGCGCGCATGGATGGTGGGAGACCTGGTGGACGATGTTAGCGCTGCGCGTGCCGCAGGTGTGCTGCCACTCGCAGTGGTTTCACCTGCAGATACGCCAGAGGTGATGGCACCTGCGCTCCTGAGAGCGGGTGCCGCGCGCGTGCTTACACGGCTGGAAGAGGTCGAGAGGTTGCTGCCATGAAAGAACGTAGATCGGAGATCGTGCGTGAGACGCGTGAGACACGCGTCGAGCTTACGCTCTGCATTGACGGAGTGGGCGATGCAGATGTCGCCACGGGTATCGGGTTTCTCGATCACCTGCTCACGACTCTGACATGCCATGCTCGATTCGACTTGCATCTCGTGTGCCGCGGTGACACGGACGTAGACGATCATCACACCGCCGAGGATTGCGCGCTGGCCCTGGGAGCGGCGTTGGATCAGTGTCTCGGAGATCGATCGGGAATAGCCCGTTTCGGGCACGCCTATGCGCCGCTGGACGAAGCGCTCGCGCGCGCGGTAGTGGACCTTTCCGGTCGGCCCTTCCCTCGCATAGACCTGAGGCTGCGACGAGAACGGTTAGGTGATCTATCGTGTGAGAACATCAGCCACGTGTTAGCATCGCTGGCCGTCGCCGGGCGCATGGCACTGCACGTGGACGTGATCGACGGCCTGAATGACCACCACAAGGCGGAGGCCGCATTCAAGGCCACCGCTCTGGCCCTGCGTCAGTCAGTCTCGCGGCTCGGCGAGGGAGTGCCCAGCACCAAGGGATTGCTGTGACCGCGAGTCCGTTCATCGTTCGCACGGGGGTGGCGAATCTAGCCTCGGTTGTAGCTGCGTTTCGTCGGCTCGGTGTCGAGCCAGCATTCTCGTCGCGCCCCGAGGAAGTGGCATCCGCGGAGGCCGTCGTGCTGCCAGGAGTGGGTGCTTTCGAGGCTGCGATGCATGCACTACGTGCGGCCGGCTTAGATGCAGCGATTCGCGATCGCGTCCTTGCCGGGCGACCCACTCTCTGCGTGTGCCTAGGGCTGCAACTATTGTGCGAAGGCAGCGAGGAGGCACCCAGAATGTCCGGCCTCGGGGTAATACCACACATGGTAACGAGGTATCCAGACAGCGTCAGAGTGCCTCAACTCGGCTGGAATCGGGTGGAGCCGGAGCAGGGGTGCCGGATGTTGGTGTCTGGTTACGGCTACTTCGCGAACTCCTACCGTCTTGCAGACGCTCCCACGGGCTGGGAGGTGGCATGGTCCGACCATGGGGGACGCTTCGTTGCCGCTATGGAACGTGACGGCGTGCTGGCATGCCAGTTTCATCTCGAGCTTTCCGGCCCGTGGGGCCTATCGCTCCTTGGCCGCTGGCTCGATGCCCGCACACTCCGATGACTGCGCGTTCGCACCGTCATCGTTGCATAGGAGGCCCGAAGTGCCGAGGCCTACCGCAGAACACACCAGGCCTCTGTCATCTCGAAGGAGCGTGTGCCCGTCCCTTCGCATGCCCCTGGGCTACCGCACGCGACTGAGGGACCTCTTTCTAATCCCCGTTCGGCTACCGCAGAGTGTACATCTGACCCGGCGCGACGGACAACACGATTCGCCTACCCTCCTGCTTCCATCCCTTGGATGCCCCCGCAACGGACGTGATACGCACGTCCGACGGCAATTCGATGACGATGTCGCCCTCCGCCCACACGCTCGTGAGCGCCGCTTCGGTCAGCCGACCATCCTTCCACTTCATCGCGACTTCCACACCACCACGTGCGCGCAGGCCCGACACGCTTCCGGTCGGCCAAGCCTTGGGTAGACACGGTAGTAGACGGATGACATCCGTGTGGCTCTGCAACAACATTTCCGCCACTCCCGCCGTGTAGCCGAAGTTGCCATCAATCTGGAACGGTGGGTGGTTGTCGAAAAGGTTGGGCAGAGTGGACTTCGCTAACAGCGCATGCACGTTCTCGTGTGCCCGCTCCGCATCGAGCAACCGGGCCCAGAAGTTGATGATCCAAGCGCGACTCCAGCCAGTGTGCCCACCTCCATGCTTCAGCCGACCCTCGATGGACTTGCGCACCGCCTCCGCCAGATCGGGTGTGCGCTCCGGTGTGATGCGGCATCCTGGATGCAAGCCGAAGATATGGGACATGTGCCTGTGTCCCGGCTCTACCTCCAACAGATCCTCGGGCCATTCCATGAGCCGTCCGTCCGCTCCGATGCGCGGGAGCTGCAATCGCTTGCGTGCGATGGCTGCTCGCCGCGTCGTTTCGTCGCTGATACCTAACACCTCCGCGGCCTCAATGTAGTTGGATAGCGTCTCCCAGGCAATCTCCTGATCCATGGACGGCCCCATGGTGAGCGACGCACGCTTGCCATCCCCGTATTGGAAGGTGTTCTCTGGCGATGTGGTGGGACCTGACACCAGCTTGCCGGACCCAGGGTCCTCACACAGCCAGTCCAACAGGAACTCGACCGCGCCCCGAAGAACCGGCAGTGCGCGCTCGCGTAGGAACGCTTTGTCGCCCGTGTAGCGATAGTGTTCGATGTAGTGCTGTGTACACCACGCCCCACCGAGAGGGAACATCCCCCACAGCGGCGCACCCACAAGCGCCGTGTAGAACCACGCATCGGTCTGATGGTTAGCCACCCAGCCGCGCATGCCGTAGCTGTCTCTCGCGGTGATCGATCCGTGCTTTGCCAACTCATCTATGTAGTCGAAGAACGGCGCGTGCAACTCGGATAGGTTGGTGGGCTCCGACGGCCAGTAGTTCATCTGCAGGTTGATGTTGATATGGTAGTCTCCCTGCCACGGGGTCTCGATGTCCTTGCTCCAGATGCCTTGCAGGTTGGCGGGCAGGTAGCCGGGACGCGAGGAGGCGATGAGTAGGTATCGCCCGTACTGGAACATGAGCGCCTCCAGCCCTGCGTCCACGCCGCCTTGCTGTACAGCCCGCAACCGCTCGTCGGTCGGTGTGCCGCCACGGTCCTCCCCTAGGCTCAGCTCGACGCGACCGAAGTAGGCGGAATGGTCCTTCACCGCCTGATCCAGCAACCGCCGATAGCCTCGCTTCCTCCCGGCATCGAGTCGCTCCTGACAAGCGGCTAACAGGTCATGCGGCTTCGGATGGACAATATCCCGCATGTTGTAATCCGTCTCGGCGGTGAAGAGGATGGTGACAGCTCGCGCGCCGCTCACGCTCAGGCCTTTCTCTCCCGGTCCACACCTACCTCGCTCCACCTGCACCCGTAGAGCTGCCGCATAGTGAACCCCCGGCTTCTTGCCACCCTGAGTCACCTGGCCGGTCATCACCAAGTCATCGTTGCCAAGAGTGTTGGTGAGGAAGTCGGCGGGCCGATCCAGTGCGATGTCGAACGACAGCCCGTCGCGGTGCTCGGTCTCGATACGTATCACTAACACGTTAGCAGGATAATTGGCGAAAACCTCTTCCTTACAGCGAGCTTCGTCAGCTGTGTAGCGAACCGTAACGACTCCGCGTCGAAGATCCAGTTCACGCGTGTAGTCCGACACGTCGTCTCGTCCCACGAACGAGAGATGAAGGTCCCCCAACGTTTGGTAGCTGCGTGGCCAATCCATGTCCACCAAGAAGTGCTTGCGCGCCAACTCCTCGGCTTCCACATACTTCCCCTGGAAAGCCAGCCGACGCATCTCCGGCAGCGCCTCGTGTGCATCCTTCGGCGCCTCCGGACGCGGCGGACCGGCCCACATGGACTTCTCATTGAGCTGGATGCGCTCATTCTGGGGATGTCCGAATACCATCGCGCCCAGCGCACCGTTCCCCACGGGCAACGCCTCGTTCCAGTCGTTCGCGGGCTGCCGGTACCACAAGCGGGGGTTGGCGGAAGACACAGTGTTCAAGGCGACCACCAGCGGTAGGATGATACCGATCATAGTGGCCGCAGTGTACCTCTCTCCTGCCGACGCAGCGATGGACGTCTTGGAGCCCTGCTATCGCGGACTATGCCCTCCTGCGAGCCTGTCGGTCTCCTCCAACCGGAAACGCACGCTGACGATGTAGGGCTGCTCGTCCTTCGTCCAGTGTCCGTAGGTGGTGCAGACGAAGGTTCCGTCGGGTAGTACTTCCACACCGGGGTACGCGCAATCGGCGCCGACCAGATTATCCATCAGCCGGATGCGGTACTGCCCTTGACGGCCCTTCAGAATGTCCTCGAACGTGCCTACCCACGCCACCCAATCACCATAGGTGGCCGACCCTTTCGCCATGTCACGAAAAGATACTACCAGCCTGCCGTCCGGTGCATACTCGGCAGTGTGCCTGTCACCGGTGAGCGAGGCCGGCAGCTCTTTGGGAGTGCTCCAGTTCGCTCCTTCGTCAGTGGAGAACATCACGTGGGAGTTTTTCACACGCCTGTTCTCGCGCAACAGAGCCGCCAATACGCGCCCGTCTGGGGAGCGGACGACTCCCGGCTCGCATAGGTGGATGTCACTGCCCGACCACACAGATTTTGGTTCGATCCACGTGAGGCCGCCGTCTGCGGACAGGGTCTGGTATAGGGTGAACGTGCCGGTCACCTTGCCGCCCTTGCGGAAAAAACGTCCGTCGTCGTGAAACATGGCGAGGTAGCGGCCGTCGCGCAACTGCTCCACCGATCCCATCACCACGATGCCACCCCAGTCACCGACGGGTGTTAGTGGAGACCAGATCTTTCCATCGTCCTCGGATACGGAGAGGCGTGCCGGGTACAGGCCAGACCAAAGTATCAGCCGCTTCTTGCCCGTGATGGGCTCGATCACTCTATGGATGGTTGGCACTTCTTGGCTGGTAGCCCAGTTCTCCGGCACCGGGAGCCTCTCCGACCACGTCAGCCCGCCGTCTTCACTCCACTTCATTACGATGGAACCCTTGCCATGCCCCTTCGGGTACACGCACAGGATGGTTTTGCCGTCTTCCAGCAGCACGGTGGTGACGTGACCGAGGTACTGCCCCTCTTCTCGGTCCACGATCACTTGCCGCGATGTGTCCCCGGCCAGGTCAACGAGTGGAATCCAGCCATCTGCGTTGCGGTCTTGAGCCAGAAGCATCATTATCAGTGGCAACATGCCGGCAGCATACCACGATTCCTGATGCACCTTGCCACCTCGCCAACTCTCGTACCGACGTCCACCCTTGGTGGCGACTGCGCCATACTGTTACTTCGAAGGCATCACACATACCGTCATGCTGAGCCTGTCGAAGCATGGACTCTGCAGCCACTAGGCTATCATCGTGATACCGTTTCAAGCGGCTCTCGGTGTCATGCTTCGACAGGCTCAGCATGACGGAGTCAGGAACCTATGCGTATGACCATCTTATCATTCCATCCGCCATAAAGGGTGGAGCATCGAGAACTCCCTCGCCTTGGGGTGAAGGTGGAAAGAGAGAGTTGGGGTAGCGGTCTGGTTCAGTTCCTGACCCGTGGGTGCGGAATCGATGCATCAAAAGGCGCTGGCCATGTTACCGGTCCAGGCTCTCTCTCGGATGGAGTGTAGACGACGGCCGCGAACGAATGGCCGAAGCGCGAGCGGGCTCGCACACTCGCATATGTGTGCAACCGGAAGTCCTTGAAGACGCCCTACCTACATCCGTCAACAGGATCGGGTGCGAGTTCTTTGCGCGTCGGAAGATACTGGCAGAAGAGTGGGCCGCGGTTATTCCATGTTCCCACTGCCATGAGAGGGTATCGCTTCGCGTGGCCGTCGGTGTGAAGCAGGTTCGACCCATCGGTATGCTGATCGCCGTGGTTGTCGTTGTAGTCCGGCCAGAACCCTCCATCGTTGATGGTCTTCGCGCTTTCGTCATAGAGCAGGAAGGTGTTGGACGGAAAGGTGATGCGCGATTGGTTGATGGTGGGTCCCTGCCAGTTGGACTGTGGGTACTGCAGCATGTACATGTTCATCGAGTAAGTGGTCCACGCCTTCCCTGGATCCCACAACCCACCCATGTAGGGATTGCTCACAGGCTTCGTCTGCGAGGGACAGCGGTAGATACCGGCTCCTTTTGCATAGGGCCACAGTTGCCCGAGCTTGGGGTCGCCGATGTAGCTGCACATCCACGAGATGCCCGGCACCCACCACTCGCTGCTGCAGCTCTCGCAGCCGCGGTGGTTGCACACCCACGCGTGCACCCCGTCGAAACCATAGGGCGACGGGAAGCGGTTGCCGTTATCGTCGCAGTACATGATGAAGGAACGGCCGAGCTGCCCCATGTTGCTCAGGCAGGTGGTTGCGTTCGCCTTCTCCCGCGCCCGGGCGAAGACGGGGAACAGGATTGCCGCGAGGATCGCGATAATCCCGATGACCACGAGCAACTCGATCAGAGTGAAGGCCCGGCCTTCTCCACGGGGTCGCATTCTAACGTCATTGTATCACAAACCTAGAGCGAATGCGTCTTGCCCCTACACCTGGTACTGGGGACAGAAGTAGCACGCACCGCCGAGATAGGAAGTCTTCTCGATGGGTGTACCGCACTTGCCGCAGGGCTTGCCTATGAGGCCCGCGTGCAGCGCTCGCCGAAAGCCGGCCGGAAATTGTTCGAACCGGTCCGCAATCATGACTGCTTCCGGCAGCTCGATCATTCCTTCCCGTCTCCCGAACCATGCCGGTGTTACGTGCCTCCGTGCTAGCGGCTGCTCAGCACAGAGGCTCGAGCAGAGCGATGGCGCGGCGGATGTCGGCCACTTGCTGCTCGCCGCTGATCTCCCTCTCGATGGTAAGTGCCCCACGGTACCCGAGCCGCTTGAGACCGCCTATCAGCCTCGGAAAGTCCACCTTGCCTTCGCCCAGCACCGTCTCGCGCCCTAACCGCATTGGGTCGGTAGGGTACTCACCGTCCTTGGCATGCACACCTCGTACATGCGAGCCGATCACATCCAGTGCGTCCACCGGGTTGCCCTTGCCATACAAGATCAGGTTTGCCGGGTCGAGGTTCACACCCAAGTTGTCAGTGCCTATGTCGGTGATGAGTCGCAAGAGCGTTACCGGAGTCTCCTGGCCCGTTTCAAACCACAACTCCACACCCAGTTCCTTGCACCGCTGCGCGACTTGCCGAAGCGCATCCACGGTTCCGGAATAGAGCGGGTCGGCCGGGTTTTCTGGCACGAAGCCGGCATGCGTGGAAATGCTGGGTACACCGATGCGCGCTGCAAACTCCGCACCCTGGATCAGCGCAGCCACTCGCTGCTCGCGATACTCGGGTGGCACGAGGCCGATGGTGCTAGGGCCCTCGGTGAAGTTCCACTTCGCTGGGCCAGGGTACCCGGCCCACACGGACGTCACTTCCACTCCCAAATCGCGGCTCGCCGCGGTCAGCGAGGTAGCGTTTTCGTCACTATACTGTGACATGTCCCAGCAGTTCAGTTGGCAGTTGTCCAGACCCAAGTCTCGGACTTTCTGCAGCTCCTCGCGCACGTTCGGGCGGAGGGTCATCATGACCCCGATTCGAAGCTTGTCGCTCATGGCGGGGCTCCCTTGCAGGTGAGATATGGGGCACGGCATGCGCCGTGCCCCACCCGATTCCCCGTACCAACCCCCCTACCTGCCGCGGCCCGACAGATTGGGCCATGCGACTTAGGCGCTTACTCCAGCACGTGGATGTTGCGCTTCGCGCACATCTCTTTCAGCACCTTCGGCCAGACGGTCACGCTCACTTCGCCCAGGTGTGCGCGCCGAAGAAGCAACATCAACGTGCGCGACTGCCCGATCCCACCGCCGATGGAGAGCGGGATTTCGTCGTTGAGAATGGCCTGGTGATAGGGCAGCTTCAGGAAGTCGAGTTGCCCCGTCATTTCGAGCTGCTGGCGCAGCGTCTCCTTGTTCACGCGAATGCCCATCGAGGATAGCTCGTGTCGACGGCGGGTAACAGGGTTCCATACCAGAATATCGCCGTTCAGCCCGTGCATCTGCTTGCCGTTCTTCACGATCGTCGGTGTCACCCAGTCGTCGTAGTCGGCGGCGCGCATCTCGTGCGGGTAGCCGTCCTCGAGCGTCCACCCTATGCCATAGATAAAGATGGCAGGGTAGTCCTGCAGGATAGCCGTCTCGCGCTGTTTTCGCGGCATGTCCGGGAAGCGCTCTAGGATCTCCTCCGCATGCAGGAATGTCAGTTCATCCGGCAGGTTGGGATATTTGTCGGTCTTGAGCGCTGGGAACAGTTCTTGTGCATATTGCTCGGCGCCCTTTATCACCTTCCATATGCGCTTTACGGTGTCTGTTAGGTAGTCGAGGTTCCTATCTTCCGCAGTGATCACCTTTTCCCAGTCCCACTGATCCACGTAGGCACTGTGATCGTGATCGAGGAAGTAGTCTTTCCGCACTGCCCGCATGTCTGTCACGAGTCCTTCGCCTACGCTCAAGCCGAACTGTTTGAGCGCAACTCGCTTCCACTTGGTGGCAGCTTGCACTACCTGCGCGTGGATGGGGTTCTTACCGTGATCGTTGTGAATGTAGAACTCGATCGGAGTGCGCGAGCCGTCACGGTCTAGGTAGTCGTTGACGCCACTATCTCGATCCACGATGAGAGGTACCTCCACGCGGATCAGGTTCAGCTCCTTGCACAGCCCGTCCTCGATGTACCGCTTTACAGCGGTGATGGCCATCTGAGTCTCCTTCGGGTCGAGCAGGGGGAAGTAATCGTTCGGCAGGACCTTCTCGATCTCTTCGTAGGTACCAATGCCAGGGCCGGCCAAATCTGCTACTTTGTCAGACATCTTTTTCCTTCGCCTCGTTGCGTAGATGGTGTCGCACGCCGCCGGGGGCCGCCTTCGCGACGATGGCCTGGTGCGCAGAGGGCATCCTCGCCCGGGCACCGCGGCTCCTGCGCTGCAGGGCATCGCTACAAATGGGAGACCAGCGTGCGCAGTTTCTGTTGTACCTGTCTGCGCCTGCCCCCCGCTACGGAAGGTGATACGTCCCGGGCGGCGAAGCACACCACGTGCTCGAAATGGAAGTCCGGTTGGAGCCCCCCATCAAGTGGGCCGGAGGGAAGCGCTGGCTGACGCCGGTCCTGATGGAGCTTTACAGCCGCCACCGGCACCGCAGGCTGGTGGAGCCCTTCGTCGGCGGCATGGCCGTCGCCCTCGCGTTGCGGCCGGAGCGGGCGCTGCTCGCCGACCGCAACGAGCACCTGATCAACTTCTGGCGCGAGGTGCAGAAGGGGCTCGTCGTCGAGATCCCGATGGAGTACGACCACGACCTCTACTATCGGCACCGCGAACGGTTCAACGAGCTGATATCTCGAGACGAGGCGCACGGGCCCGAGGCGGCGTCGCTCTTCTACTACCTCAACCGCACCGGCTACAACGGTCTGTGCCGGTTCAACTCGACGGGCCTGTTCAACGTGCCGTTCGGCAGGTACAAGAATGTCACCTATCGTCGGGACTTCCGCGAATACGTGCCGGTGCTCCGCTCTTGGGAGCTGAGGGTCGGTGACTTCGAGAACCTCGCTGTGGAAGCCGACGACTTCATCTATGCCGATCCGCCCTACGACGTGGAGTTCACACGGTATGCGAAGGACGACTTCGGCTGGGAAGATCAAGAGCGTCTGGCGAAGTGGCTTGCCGCACACGCCGGTCCCGTGGTAGCGTCCAACCAGGCGACGCCGCGGGTCCTCGCCCTCTACCGCGACCTAGGCTTCACCGTGAGCACCAAGTCCGCCCCGCGCCGCATCTCCTGCACCGGCGAGCGCTCACCCGCAGACGAGATGGTGGCACAGCGCAACGGCGACCTTCGCGCAGCGGGCATCGCTGAGGGCGAACACGGGCTACGTGCCCTGTAAGGCGGGTGGGCGACATCTCTTCCGGAACACACCGAGCGGTACCCCAGGCGGATGCCCGGCGCCCGGAGTTGTCGTTGCTCGTGTAGTCGAGCCACTGGTGTGTCACGACAGATGCAGGCTCGGCCTTTGGTTCCATCTCAGCTCAAGATTGGGGCTAAAGCCCCAGAAACCTTCCGAGTGGTGGCAGGCCGGCAGGGATCTCAGTGTTATTCAGTAGCAGCTTAGTCCAAAAGGGGGCTCTCAGTATGGTGCAAAAGACTAGTCTGCCCTGTTTCGCGCCCTTGGTTGTCCTCGCATTCCTCGTGATTGGCGGACACTGCGCAGCCCAGGAGCCACCGCCTTCAGGTGACCCGTTTCCGCTCGAGGGTCCAGCACCGGAGCAGGTATAAGGCGTTCGTGCTGCCTCCGTCTTGCGACAAGCGTGAATACGTGGGGCGGCTCAGAGTCGGTGGCTTGGAGCACGAGGTCTACCGCGAACGCAGCGGTTGGACCCGTCACATGCAATTGTGGGACTGCTACGAGTGTCGGAACGGCCAGTGGGTTTTGTGCGGCAACAAGCTTGCCACGTGGTTCACGTACCACCAGTCGTACGACCCGAGTCTCATCTGCACTCTCCCTGGCTACAACTGCGGGCCCCAGCAATCCCAGAAGCAGGTCTTCCGAACCCCTGGCGGGTGTTGTTCCTTAACCGATCCCACGGGAGGAGGCCGACGGTGAGCAGAAACACACTCTACTACGCTGTAGCTTTGGCCTTCGGAGCGGCGGTGGTAGCAACACTCGTGCTTGTACTCAGAGGCGGCCTGAGCGGTGCAGGCCACGTGGGCGATGTTCAAGGCATCCTCGTTAATCCGGGGACTGAGATCCTGTTCGAGCTGAGCCGGCCCGTAGACCCCAGGCTCGTAGCGGAACGCCATAAGCTCCAGGGGCTGGCGGAAGCGGAGATGATACCCCCCGCGCCTCCTGCCGACGGAAAGTACCCGGGTGGGGGCGGCAGGTGGCAGGGCTTTGGGGTGGTGTGGGCCAGCAAGACCCACCTTCTCTACGTCGCACCAGACGTAGCAGGCCCCATGTTTGATGAGGTCAGACTCGAGCCCTCACTGTTCCCCAAGAACGACGCGGAGCAGATGTCGTTGGTGGTTCAACCTCGCGGGGGGGGGACGACGAACACTGGTTGAGGCGCTTGGGCTTTCGCGAGCTCGCCGAGGTGCGAGGTGCGTGGTTAGGGAAAGGCGATATTCGACTGAAGGTCGTAAGGATCAGAAGTCGCGAAGAGGCCGGACGGGATCGGCCTCTGCCGCCCAAGGCCTTCGATTTGGCGACGCCGGACGAGTACGAGAACGGAAAGCTCGTAAAGAGGGGCGGCCGTCCGCTGTACATCCACCCGGGCAAGCCGGTCGAAGCGCCGAATGAGGGGTGCCGCTCCCTTCCCTCTCCGAGGGGAGCCTCGAAAAGCGGAGATTGAGGCGACGTAATCGGACCGGGGGCAATCCGATCAACACTCGCCCCATGGCGCGATCGCCCGGTACGATTCCTCCGTCCGCCGTCGGGCGGGTGGTGGTGCATCCATGGGTCGAGAGGGAGTGCTTTTCGTCGGCACGAGCGGATGGTCGTACGCCCACTGGGCGAAGGGCGTCTTCTACCCGAAGGGACTGAAGCAGGGCGAGTGGCTCGGCTACTTCGCACAGCACTTCCGCACCGCGGAGGTAAACATGTCCTTCTACCGCCTGCCGCCCGAAGCGATGGTGGACCGCTGGCGCGATGCCGTGCCCGAAGGCTTCGTGTTCGCCATGAAGATGTGGCGGCGGGTGACGCACGAGCGAAGACTGAAGGGCGCCGAGAGGGAGATGGCCGACTTCATGCGTTCCGTGTCGCGGCTGGGCCCGAAGCTGGGGCCGATCTTGGTGCAGCTTCCGCCCGGGCTGCCGGTGGACATGGGGCTGCTGGATGACGCGCTGGGTGCGCTGCGCCAAGTCACGGAAGGCGCAGCCCGCATCGCCGTGGAGTTTCGGAACGAAGCGTGGCTCACCTCTGAGGCGCGTGCCCTGCTCGAGAGGCACGGCGCAGCCCTCTGCGTCCAAGACCACGGGCTTTGCACGAATACGCATCCGAACGATGCGGCATTTGTTTACGTGCGGCGGCACGGGCCTTCCGGGCGATATGCGGGCTGCTACAGCGAGGAGCATCTGCAGGAGGATGCTTCTTGCATCCGAGGCTGGCTCGTCGAGGGCCGGGACGTGTACGCGTATTTCAACAACGACATCG
The DNA here is from genome assembly GCA_039961735.1 of Fimbriimonadia bacterium. NCBI lineage: Bacteria > Bacillati > Armatimonadota > Fimbriimonadia > Fimbriimonadia bacterium. The sequence goes on along the minus strand of JABRVX010000010.1, from coordinate 34,713 downwards.
AAGGCCACGCGGTGCGCAACGCCCTCCGCCTTCTGGAACTCGCCGAGCAGCCCTGACCGGGCAGCAGCAGGGGTAGAATCCCGGAGCTTCAGGTGCTCGGAAGTCGTGGTTTCGCCGTCCCGGCGATAGCACTGGAACCGGCGAGGACGCCGGAACCACGAAAAGGAAGGGGATCGGATCGATGAAGGAACTCGCGCAGCTCGCACTCGACACCGCCAAGTCGTACGGCGCGGACTATGTGGACGTCCGCGTCAATCGCTATCGCAGGCAGAACATCTACTGCGAGAACGAACGCGTCGGCCGCCTGGTGGATGCCGAAGACATCGGCCTCGGCGTGCGCGTGCTGGCCAACGGTGCATGGGGCTTCGCAGGCACCAGCCGGCTCACCAGGGACGAAGCGATGCGAGTGGCGAAAGAAGCCGTCCTCATTGCCAAAGCGGGCGCGAGCACCCTTCGCAAGCCGGTGGTCCTCACCCCCGAGCCCGCACACTCGCTGCACTTCAAGACGCCCTACCAGATCGACCCCCTCGCCGTCCCGGTCGCCGACAAGATCGGACTGCTCCTCGAGGTGAACGAACGACTGCTCGCGTACCCCGGCATCGCCAAGGCCGAGGGCTTTATGACACTGCGCAAGGAAGAGCGCGTCTACCTGAACTCCGACGGGTCGGACATGTCGTCCGAAGTGGTCACCACGGGCCATTGGTACACGGCCACCGCGGTGGGCAACGGTGACGCGCGCAGCCGCTCCTACTCCCCGCCACAAATGTCCATCGGCTACGAGCACGTGAACCGCGAGGAGATGCTGGCCGAAACCGAGCGCATCGCAACGGAAGCGGTCGAGCACCTCCATGCTCCCGACTGTCCAGAAGGCGTGATGGACCTCATCCTCGATCCACTCAATCTATCGCTGACGATCCACGAGTCGGTAGGACACGCCACCGAGTTGGATCGCGCCTTAGGGTACGAGGAGTCCCTCGCCGGCCGCAGCTTCGCCACCCCCGACAAGCTGCACAACCTGCAGTACGGTTCCGAACATGTCAACCTGTTAGCGGACAACACGCTGCCGCATGGCCTTGCTACTAACGGATTCGACGATGATGGGGTGCCGAACCAGACGTGGCACATCGTTAAGGATGGCTTGTTCAGCGGGTACTCCACTAGCCGCGAGGTGGCATCGGAGGTGGGGCTGGAACGCAGCGTCGGCGGGTGCCGCGCGGATAGTTGGAGCAGCATACCCATCGTTCGCATACCTAACTTAAGTCTGATGCCAGGTAAGAAGCCTCTAACCCTGGACGAGCTGATCTCAGACACCAAAGACGGCATCTATATCGAAGGACGTGGTAGTTTCAGCATTGATCAGATGCGGTGTAACTTCCAGTTCGGAGGCGATGCGTTCTGGCGGATCAAGGACGGCAAGAAGGTGGGGATGCTGAAGAACGTCACCTACCAAAGCAACACGGTAGAGTTCTGGAACTCCTGCGACGCCGTATGCGACGAGCGGTTTTGGGTGCAGAACGGTGTGTTGAACTGCGGCAAGGGCGACCCGATGCAGATCAGCCAGATGTCGCACGGCGCCTCTCCCGCCCGCTTCCGCAACATCCACGTCCGCCCGGCGAGGTAGGGGCTCGCTGTAGGTCCTCGATCCGTCATGCCGGGACCGCCCAACACCCGTCATGCTTCGACAGGCTCAGCATGACAGAAGGTCAGCATGACGGAGCGTGTGACGGTGAGACACCGGACGGCGACTCAAAGCCTATCCAGCACGCGTCCCAGCAGCCTACTCACCTCTGCCGCCACCTCGACCAGAGCGGGGTTGCCCCCCACCGCACCTAGCATCGCGTTCGCGTCCACGGCGGCAACCACCGACCCCTTACCATCCTCGGACTCGTACACGATTACGTTGCACGGCAGCAGCAATCCCAGCTCCAGCTCGTTCTCCAGCGCCCTGTGTGCCAAAGCGGGATTACATGCGCCTAGTATCACATACCGACGGAAGTCTACGCCTAGCTTCTCCTGCAGCTTCTCTCTCACGTCAATCTCGCATAACACCCCGAAGCCCTCGTTAGCCAGCGCTGCACGCGCACGCTCGACCGCTTCCTCATATGGCACCGTGAGGCTCCTGCTGACGCCGTAGCCCGACCTTCTCACCTGCTCCAAACTCATCACCTTTCCCCCATCTCGTACACGATGGTGCATTGTAGCCTAGGCCCATCATTCGGATGCCGGCATGCAATAGCTCCGAATGTAGGATAGAATGGAGGCCGGAGGCACGCCATGCGGAGACCCGGCTTCACGCTGATAGAACTTCTCGTCGTTATCGCCATCATCGCGATTCTCGCGGCGATCTTGTTTCCCGTCTTCGCCCGGGCGCGCGAAAGTGCCAAGCAGACCGAGTGCATGAGCAACCAGAAGCAACTCGGCCTCGGCGTTACGATGTACCTAGAAGACTTCCGTGCATTCCCGCCTCTCCTCGGATACATTACCTACGACGCGGCGAGGTTTCCCAACCAGCCCGGCTGGTTCTGCTCCTATTGGCGTTACGCAAAGTCTAAGGAGATCGCCCGCTGCCACAAGTCCAAGCCACTCAGCTCTGTGCGCGCGGGGCAGTTCACCATAGACTACATACACAATAGCTGGCTATTAGGTTATGGTACCCGCCGCGTCACGATGGCCACCGTTCGCAGCCCAGCAAAGCTAATCGTACTCTACTGCTTCGGCTACAAGATTGACGACATGGACCCCTCCGAGGAGTGGGGTGACAACTCCATGCCCGATGGTGGCAAAGGTAGCATGTGGTGGCCCGGGCCTTCCTACGCGCAGCCTAACGGTATCCACAGCGGCGGTTACAACGCAGTGTTCACCGACGGACACGCGAAGTTCATCGGGTCTTGGAACCCCAGTTCGATGACGCGGGGCTATTGGGTGGAGTGACTGACCTACCGGCGCAGAGCCCTCACGGCTTCTGTCACCTTCTCTGCCGCCAGCTGCGCCTCCTCTATCGTCGTGGTACGTCCGAAGCTGAACCGCACTCCCGTCGCGGCTTGCTGCGGGGAGAACCCCATGGCAAGTAGCACGTGTGAGGCCTCGATGGCTCCACTGCTACACGCAGCACCACTCGACGCTGCTAACCCTACTTGATCCAACCGAATCAGTAAGCTCTCCGCAGATACTCCTTCGATGGTGAGATGGCAGATGCCAGGGTGACGGGGCACCGCGGCCGAAGACACCTGCACGCCGTCCATTCGCTCCAGCACCTCCGTCTCGAAAGCATCACGAACACGGGTTAGGTGTTCGGCAGCATTCAGTGGAAGCGCCATGGCTGCGGCGGCCATTCCGACGATGCCTAGCAGGTTCTCGGTTCCCGCTCGCCGCTCGCGCTCTTGCCCTCCACCTACCAACATCGGTTGCACACGGGTGCCAGGTCGGATACGAAGCGTCCCCACACCCTTCGGCCCGTACGCTTTGTGTGCGGATACGGCGAGCAAGTCGGCTTCCGGCAGCGGCAGCACCCCCCAGGTCTGCACGGCATCGCAGAAGAAGGCGGTCTCTCTCTCAGCACAGATACGTGCTATGTCGGCTACGGGCTGAAGGGTGCCGGTCTCGTTATTCGCATGCATCACAGAAACCACGGCGGTGGGCTCGGCCAGGGCGTCCCGCACATCGTCCGGGTTGACAAGTCCCTGCGAGTCGACGGCCAGCACGTGCACCGACCCTCCGAGTGATCCGGCGAGATCGGCGGCGCGAAGAACGCAATGGTGCTCGGTGGCACCTACGACCACACGGCCACCACGCATCTGCACGGCACGACCGAGCACGGCGAGGTTGGCAGCCTCGGTGCCGCCGGATGTGAAGCAGACCTCGGCGGCCTGGGCATCCAGTGACTGGGCGATAGTGTCTCGAGCATCATCCAGCAGCCGTACAGCCTCGCGCCCTGCCCAGTGCTGGCTGCTGGGGTTGCCGTACGGGCCGTCCAGCGCCCGCGCCATGGCCTCTCTTACCACCGGGTCCAGGGGTGTGGTCGCCGCGTGGTCCAGATAGATACGCCTCACACCCGGCATTCTACACCACCGAATCCCTCCACTTGGACACACCTACACGCGTTACCCTTCCGCGCTCTCTGGGGCCTCGGTGCGCTCGGCGTGAAAGCCCGAAGCTGGCGCTTGTTGCAGCTTGGACGTGGCAGGGTAGCGGCACGACAGCGCTCGAAGTGTCACGCGGAGTCCGCAAAAGGTTCGCGGAGATCGCTGTCCAAAGCCCCTCACCATAACCCTCTCTCCGGAGTGTACACGCAGGAGCAGCACGGGGAGGGACGAAACCAGAGGTGAGACCCAAAGCCCAAGGTGAGCAGATGAGAGCACGAACCATGTTGACTGCGCTTGCCGTCCTCACGACGCTTGCGGGATGCAGCGACAAGCAAGCCACCAAGAACGGCGACGCCACGGACGGCCCCAAGCTGCGCATCGCCGTCGTACCGAAAGGCACCACGCACGACTTTTGGAAGAGCATCCACGCGGGCGCCGTGAAGGCCGAGAAGGAGTTGGGAGACGTCGAGGTGACCTTTACCGGCCCCGAGCGCGAGGACGACCGCCAGCAGCAGGTCTCGCTGGTGGAGAACCTGATCAGCGGCGGATACGATGCCATCGTGCTCGCACCGCTGGACGACAAGGCCCTGCTCGCGCCCGTTCAACAGGCCGGTCGCGCCGGCATCCCCGTGGTCATCATCGACTCGGGGCTTGCGGGCGAGGTGGGGAAGGACTTCGCTAGCTACGTCGCAACCGACAATTACAAGGGCGGTGTGCTCGCAGCCGAAGCGATGACGAAGGCACTGGGCGGCAATGGCAATGTGCTGCTTCTGCGCTACCAAGAAGGATCCGAAAGCACCATCCAGCGCGAAAAGGGCTTCACCGATACCATTGCCAAGTCTCCAGGCATCAAGCTGATAGACCCCAAACGGTACGCGGGGGCGACGCGCGCGACCGCACAGGATGCCGCCGAGAGCTTGCTCGCCACCTACACCGATCTGCAGGGCATCTTCACGCCGAACGAGAGTTCTACCTTCGGCATGTTGCTCGCGCTGCGCTCTCGCGGTTTGGCAGGCAAGGTCCGTTTCGTGGGCTTCGATTCCAGCCCCGGCCTGGTGGAAGCGCTTTCGAAGGGCGAGATCGAAGGCCTCGTGGTGCAAAACCCCGTGCGCATGGGCTATTTGGGCGTGAAGACCGCCTACGACGTGCTGAAGAAGAAGCCCGTCGAGCCGCGCATAGACACTGGCGTCACTCTGGTCACGCCCGAGAACATGTCTCAGCCCGATGTGAAGGAGCTGCTGAACCCCGACCTTTCCGTTCTCGAGGGGAAGTGAACTCGCCGCCCCGCCTGGAGGTGTCCGGCGTTTGCAAGGCGTTCGGGCCCACGGTAGCGCTAGACAACGTAGCCATCACCGTGCTACCCGGCGAGGTGCACGCGCTGATCGGCGAGAACGGTGCGGGCAAGTCCACTCTGCTCAAAGTGCTCTCCGGCGCCGTGCGTCCGGATGCGGGCGCCATCCGCATTGACGGCGAGCCCTTCGCCCCCGCCGACCCCATGGCATCGCGCAGAGCGGGCGTGGCGATGATCTATCAGGAGCTCAACCTCGCGCCACATCTCACGGTCGAGGAGAACATGGCGCTCGGGATCGAATCGCGCGTCTTGGGCATCATCCGCCGATCGGCGCATCGTCGGTCCATCCGCGAGGCACTGACTCGCCTGCGACAGGGGGACATGGACATCCATCGGCAGGTGCTTCGCCTCTCGCCCGCGGAGCGTCAGCTGGTGGAGATCGCACGCGCACTACTGACAGGTTCTCGCATCCTAATCATGGACGAGCCTACCAGCAGCCTCGGGCTAATGGAGATCGAACAACTATTCGAGGTGATCCGCGGTCTGAAGCAGGAGGGTGTCTCTGTCATCTACGTGTCACACTTTTTGGAGGAAGTTAAGCGTGTGGCCGACCGCTTCACCGTGCTCCGCGATGGCAAGGTGGTGGCGACGGGCGTGGTGGCCGACACGAGCGTGGAGCAGATGGTGGAGCACATGATTGGCGGTCGAGTGGAAGAGATGTTCCCGCGTGTGCCGCACGAGGTGGGTGAGCCGGTATTCACCGTGCGTGCGCTCAGCGGCTCGCGGCTACCACTCCAAGCCGACATAACACTGCATCGGGGCGAAATCCTTGGCCTCGCTGGGCTGGTGGGAGCGGGACGAACAGAACTACTGCGTGCCGTCTTCGGGCTAGACCCGATCCGCGATGGCGCTGTTACCGTTCTGGGCATCACTTTGCAGCGCACGACTCCCTGGCGGATGTTGGCGAAAGGGGTCGGGTTGCTCAGCGAAGATCGAAAGACCGAGGGACTGGCACTCGCCCGCACGCTGACCGAAAACCTAACGCTCAGCCATCTGCATGCGTATGCGCGCTACGGATGGGTGAGAGGTGGGATGGAGAAGCGAAGTGCCCTACGCCTACTCGATAGCCTGTCCATACGTGCACGGGGCCCCGATCAGCTCGCAGGTGACCTTTCGGGTGGCAACCAGCAGAAACTGGCACTAGCCAGACTCTTGGAGACCGACTGTGACATCCTGCTTCTCGACGAGCCGACGAGGGGTGTGGACGTTGCGAGCAAGGCGCAGATCTACCGTCTGATCGGAGACCTGGCAGCCCAAGGCAAAGCGGTGCTGATGGTCAGCAGCTACATGCCCGAGCTGTTAGGTATCTGTGACCGCATCGCCGTCATGCACCGGGGGCGGCTCGGTGAGCCTCGCCCAGCGTCCGAGTGGTCGGAGGCGTCGTTGGTGCTCAAAGCGACCGGGGGAGGCGGCACGGCTTGAACACAGACACGGCGCGTCGTGCGATGCGGGCTCTCGCGCCCCTCGCCGTGCTACTCATCGTAGTCGCTGTGTTCTATGCTATCCCTCCGCATCCCGCCGTCAGGCTGCTCGACCTTCGCACCATCCTCGTGCAGACGGTGATCGTGTCCATCGCAGCGATGGGCATGACGTTCGTAATCGTGAGCGCGGGGATCGACCTATCCGTCGGCTCGGCCATCGCGCTGGCAAGCGTCACCGCGGCGCTAGCGATGGATCGCGGGCTGCCTCTATCAGTTACCATCCTAGTCACGCTCTGCGCTGGAGCGCTGTGTGGGTTGTACAATGGCTTGCTGATCACGGTGTTGCGGTTGCCGCCCTTCATCGCCACGCTCGGCACGCTGGGCTTCTTTCGCGGGGTGGCGAAGTGGATATCGAACAGCCGTCCCATCACGGCACCCACCGAGGGATTGGACCAGTGGGTGCAGCCGATACCTTCGCAGTCGTGGTTGGTGTTCGCGCCCGCAGTCTGGCTGATGTTAGGTCTAGCGGTGATCATGGCTCTCGCACTGCGTCACTCGGTGTTAGGGAGGTATGCGTTCGCTATCGGCTCTAACGAAGCGACCGCGCGGCTATGTGGCGTGCGAGTGGAGCGAACGAAGGTGTACATTTATGTGCTGATGGGCTTGATGACCGGCCTCGCCGGGTTGTTCCAGTTCGCGCGACTCACCCAGGGGGATCCGACGGTTGCAGTGGGTTTGGAACTGGACGTGATCGCCGCGGTCGTGATCGGGGGTGCGTCGCTGGCCGGAGGGCAGGGCTCCATCGTCGGCACGTTGGTCGGTGCGTTCCTGATGTCTTACCTACGGAACCGCTGCATCGCGCTCGGCTGGCCGAACTTCGTGCAGGAAATGATCATCGGGCACGTGATCATCATCGCGGTGGCGGCCGACCAATGGCGCCTCCGCCGCATGTTCCGGTAAGGGCCTACCGCACCAGTGCGAAGTAGAGCCACACGGCGACGAGGATGCGGTAAATCGTAAATGCTAGCACCGAGTGCCTTTGTAGGTAGCGAAGCAAGAACGCAATACTCGCCATGCCGAATGCGAGCGACGCCAGGAATCCGGCAACCAACAGCGGAACAGCGCCCTCCACCATCTGCATCTTGCCCACGCCCTTCAGGGTCCAGAGCGCCGCACCGACGATGGCGGGGGCCGAGAGCAGGAAGCTGAACCGCGCGGCATCCTCGCGCCTCAAGCCCAGTGCCAGACCCGTCGTGATGGTCGCGCCCGAACGAGATACACCCGGCATGAGGGCGGTGGCCTGTGCCACACCCATCAGCAGCGCGTCCCACACTCTCACTTGCCCCATGTCACGACGCTTCTTGCCGAGTCGGTCGGCAATCCACATCAGTACGCCGACACCTGCCAGCAGGCTGATGATCACGTCCACGCGTTGCCTGAAAAACTGCTCGATAGGGTCCTCGAACAGCACTCCCGCAAGCGCGGCAGGAACGGTGCCCAAGAGGATGTACCACCCCAGCCTGCGTTCCACCCGTCGCTCCTCGGAGCGGGTGAGCAGGGCCCCGAAGATGCGCAAGAGGTCCTTTCGGAAGAAGATCACCACCGCCAGCATCGTGCCGACGTGAAGCACTACGTCGAAGAGGAGATTTGCGCGCTCGTCACCGAAGCTCCAGCCGAACACGTCGCGCGCGAGAATCAGATGCGCTGAGCTGGAGATAGGCAAGAACTCCGCGACGCCTTGCATCGCGCCCAAGCCGAGCGCGATCAGCAGGGCAATCCAGCCACCAACGATTTCAGACCCCGGCAAAGCCCACCGCCTGAACCCCCTTCGTTCCGGCCCGTCTGCGTGCCTGCGAGGTGAGCCACACGTTCCTGGCTATCGCCGCAACCGGCGGGCCGAAAAACATACCCACGATTCCGAAGAACTCGAACGACACTAACAACACCACGATCACCAGCACAGGGTGCATCGCCATTCTGCTGCCTACGATGGCGGGGTATAGGAACTTGCTCTCCGCCAGGTGCATGGTGGAGAACAACACCGCCACCCACACAGCATCCGTGATGCTACCTTGCGACAGCCCGGCGAGTAGGATGACCGGAATACCGCCGATGATGGAGCCTACTACGGGTATGACCCGCGTCACACCTGCATAGATGCCGGCAATGGTGGCATACGCGTGCGCCCTCGGCAGGCCTATGGCGAAGATTAGATAGGTCACCACTCCTGCGATCAGACACAAGATGAACTGACTGAGGATGTACTGGCGCATCACCAGGTCTGTCTCGCGCGCCACCCGAAGCACCGGCCGGACCGTGTGAGGTGGCAACAACTGCAGCACCTCCCGCTTGAGTGCGCGTCCATCCACGATCACGAAGAAGGCGATGAATGGTACCAGGATCAGCTCGACCAGATAGGTCAGCCAGAGCCACGGGGAACCACCTTGGCTGCGTCGGCCCTGTCCCGCCGCCGCAGCACCCCATCCCTCGAACACATGCCCCAAGCTGGTAGAGATATACTCGCGCACCTGCTCCGGCACGTTCTTATGGTAGAACCGCTGAACCTCCTCCGTCTGATCGGAGAGGATCTTCATGTAGTTACTCCAGTTATGTGTCAGGGTGGTGATCCCTTCGCGGATCGGAAGAGACATCTGCACCGACGCCCCCCATGCGAATGCACCCAGCACCGCGTAGCATAGCAGACAGGCGGTGGCGCGCTTGAAACGCATCCAGGTCTTCGGCACCCCCCACCACTCATGACGGACCAGGAACTCCACGCCGAACCACACGAAGTAACCCAACGTCGCGGAGAGTAGCAGCGTAATGATGATACTGCGTGTGTGCCACAGGAACCACAGCAGCAGCACGATGAGGGCGATGCGCCAGATCGCCCTCCAGACCGGCGCGAACCAGCCCATCCCGTCTAGACGCTCTACTGCCACTCTTCCACCTCGGGCGCGCTCGCGGAGATGCCATAGTGGCGGAACATCGCAGTACGTATCCTCTCCGCTGCTCTGCCATCGCCGTAGGGGTTCACCGACTGCGCCATCTTTCGGTAGGCATCTGTTGAAGTCAGCAGCCGTGCCGCCTCTTCGACGATCCGCTCGGTGTCCGTGCCGATCAGCCGGGCGACACCCGCCTCGACACCCTCCGGTCGCTCCGTAGTATTTCGCAGCACGAGTACTGGCTTACCCAACCCCGGCGCTTCTTCCTGCATGCCACCCGAATCGGTCAGGATCAGATGACTCGCTTTCATCAGCGCAACGAACTCGGGGTAAGCGGGGGGATCGATCAGGCGGACGCGCGGCTCGCTGCCGAGTTCCGCCTGCCATATCGCCCGAACGTCCGGGTTGCTGTGCATCGAAACGATAGCTTCGGTATCGGCGAAGCGCTCGAGGATGATCTTCAGCGCCTGCGCGATGTGCCGAATGCCGTCTCCCCAGTTCTCCCGTCTGTGCGCGGTCACCAACAGTGTGCGCGTGGGCAGTGCTGGCGCCTGCACCCGCTCGGCACAGATGCGCACGGCATCAATCCCCGTGTTGCCCGTGATCCAGATGCGGTCGGGTTGGACACCTTCAGCGAGAAGGTTGCTTTTCGCCAGCTTCGTCGGAGCGAAGTGCAGATCGGTGATTGCTCCCGTCAGGCGGCGGTTGATCTCCTCGGGAAAGGGCTGGTACTTGTCACCGGTTCGCAGGCCGGCCTCTACGTGAGCGAACTCTGCTTTGCCATAGAAGGCAGCGAGGGCAGCCGCGAAGGTCGTACTGGTATCTCCCTGCGCCATGACCAGGTCCGGCCCCACTTGACGGATTGACTTCTCCAGCCCGGTAAGCGCGCGACATAGTAGTTCGGCAAGTGTCTGTCCATGAACCATGATGTCGAGGTCCACATCGGGCTGAATATCGAAGGTATCCAGCACCGGTCTCAACATCTCGCGATGCTGACCACTCGATACGATGCTAAGGCGTACCTGATCGGGGAAGCGACGCAACTCGCGGATAACCGGAGCCATCTTGATAGCATCGGGCCGAGTACCGAATACTGCCATCACTGATAGCCGAGACGTCCGCGGTTGTCTGCTTGCCATGGTGGGTCCTTCCGAATATCCAGAGTGCGGTCGCGCAGAGAACGAGGGCTAGAGCGTACATCACGAGCACCGTCTGGCGGTGAGTCAGGCCCTGTTCGAGCAAACGGTGGTGCAAGTGCCGCTTGTCCGCCACATATATCGGTTGTTTGTGGCGAATGCGTCGAGTCACCACGAAGATTGCATCGAAGAGCGGAAGCCCGAAGATGAGCACCGGCACGCCGACTGTCACCGCGGCGGCCACCTTGAATGCACCGATCACACTGAGTCCTGCGAGAACGAACCCGAGGAACTGGGCACCACCGGTTCCCATGAAGATGCGCGCCGGGTTGAAGTTGTGTCGCAGGAAACCGAGTGAAGCACCGCACACGGCGGCTCCCACGGCGACGATGGGTAGCTGCTGCGGCTGACCGACCAGAGCCATCGCCGACAGCGTAGCAGCCGAGATCGCCGCTATCCCCGCAGCGAGCCCGTCCAGCCCATCGATCGTATCCATCGTCTTCGTCACCACGAACATCCAGACAGCGGTCACGGGCCAAGCCAGCCAACCGAGGGGCAGCCATGGGCTCTCCCCTGGTGCAATGGACCATGGCTTAGTGATCCCAGCGATCTGGACGCCCAGGAACTGCACTCCAATACCGCATGCCAGCAGAAACGCGGCCTGCTTGGATGCGGAGAACTGCAGCTTGTCATCCAGCGCGCCGACGACCAACACGAGAAGCCCTATGACGTAAAGGCCGACGTACTGCAGCCATTCGTCACGCCCGGGCGCCATGCCGAGCACCCAAAAGCCAACGGCGACGGCGATAACCGAAGACACGAAGATGGCAATCCCGCCCCACCTCGGAGTCGGTTCCGTATGCACCCGCCGCGGGTCGTCCGGCATGTCCACCACGTCGAATCGCAGTGCCAGGCGGCGCACTGCCGGCGTAATCAGCAGCGCCGAGAGCATGGCGATGGCGGCAACGAACAGAGCGTGCGTCATTGGGGCATGAGAACGGGCGTCGGGCGACCTTCGACGACGCGGACCAACTCCACGCCGGCCGCTCCGAAGAGTTCCAGGGCGAACGGGTCTGGATAGTCGCCTTCGAACACGACCTTACGTATGCCCGCGTTGATGATCATCTTTGCACAGTTGTTACACGGCTGGCAGGTCACGTACAGCGAGCTGCCTTGGCACGAGACGCCGAAGAGAGCGGCCTGCACGATCGCATTCTGCTCGGCGTGCAGAGTGCGGATGCAATGGCCGTTCTCCATCTTGCAGCCCACTTCCGTGCAGTGCGGCAACCCTTGCGGCGCCCCGTTGTAGCCGGTGGTGAGAATGCGCTTCTCCGCGACGATGACGGCCCCGACCTTGCGTCGCTCGCAGGTCGCACGCGAAGCCACATCGTGCGCGATCCGCATGAAGTACTCGTCCCAGTCGGGCCTTCCCATCGCCCCGGATTATACACGTCCGCAACTGCCCGCCCGGGCATCACGTACGAACTTCTTTCGGGGAAGCCGGAACATATCGCGCCACTCTGCAGGTACAAACGGAGATAGCCCAACGAGGTGCTGAAACCGAATGTCCGTCCTAGTCCTTGCCGAAGTCGAGGTGTACCCAGAATACGTTGACGCCGAGCTGATGCTGTTCGAGCGGCTGCGAACGCTGTACGTTTCCCAGCCGGGTTGTCGGAGCGTACGGCTGCTGAAACACTTCGACGACCCCACCCGCTTTGCGCTCGTGACGGAGTGGGACGCTCTGGAAGCACCGGTGGCAGCCTCCCGTGCGTGGGCCGAGTCGGACCTGATGGCCGAAGCCCTCCAGGTGGTGGTGGGGACGCCGAACCTGCACACCCACCACATCGTCGATCGGCTTGGGAACACGCTCGGCAGCCTCGAACCGGGGACCGTGGTCGTGATGATCGTTGCGATGGCGCAGCCGGGCATGAAAGTGGAGACGATGCAGAGGCTCGAGGGCATCACGGACTCGATGGTGGTGGCCCCTGGCTTCCTCGGGGCGATGACTCTGGATGACGCCGTCATCGAGGAGCGTGTGGCGGTAGTGCACCTGTGGCAGAACTACCGCAGTTGCCGCCAGTACGCGGCCCACTTCGAGTCCTACAAGCACTGCGTGTACGAACTGATCATGTAACGGGGCTCCCGGCGTGTTACTTACGACGCTGCAGGGACTGGTTTCTTGCCTTCGCGGGAATGACAATGTGTTGTGGAAGTGGGCTAGCGCGTCCTATGCCCGCGAAGGCGCGAGCTCGATGTCATTTCCATGCCCTGGCCGCGATCGCCGCAACCCCTCAAGCGTTGTGAATCTCCGACCAAATTCGCCGCAACTCCTCGCCCATCCGACGCATCGTCATAGCGTCCCCGGAGTGCACCTCGATGACCCAGGGTGCCGAAGCGGGAAACGGCGACAGCTCGGCACGAAAGTCTATGTCGCCTTCACCCATCGGCCGATGGTCGGCACCCTGCTTTACGTCGTGCACGTGCACGGCGATGGCACGGTCCGCCCAACGCGCTGCGAAGGACCTCTCGGGAACGACGCCCAAAAACTCCAGTATCTCCGCATGTCCGATGTCGTGCCAGTAGCCGATGACAGCGGGGTCCAGGGCGAGGAACTCGCCGACCTCCTCCAGCGAAGGTATCTCGTGGAAATAGTTTCGACATTCGACACCCAGGCGAACGCCGTGTTCCCGCGCCGTGGGCAACAGCTGGCTGAACGTGTCTAGCGCCCGCTCCACATACGGCCTGGCCATCGCCTGGCGCCGCTCCACCGCCTCTCGGACCATCTCGGGCACGCCCGGTTCGCCGCGGCGTAGGCGCTCCAGCGCTGCGTGCTGCACCTCTTTGCCGTCCTCCACGGGCACTATCCCCCAGTGACCAACCAAGAAGCGTGCTCCGAGCCGAGCTGCGGTCTCGATCGATCGCAGTGTCCACTTCAGCGCCTGCCCACGCACCTCGGCCTCTTCCGCGGAGAAGTGAAAAAGGTCACCCCCACTGCGCGTCCTTTCGATGCCAGGCGGCACGGGGCAGTAGTTGTGCACGCTAACGATCTCGATCTCCCCCGCCCGCACCATGCGCTCGGTTTCTTCCACCATCTCTTCCGAGAAGTGCACGTTCACCTCGAACTGCTCGTACCCGAGCGCTTTTAGCTCCTCGAAAACCTCTCGGGCCGAGCCCCGATGCCGTGCATTGAGAGCAGTGGATATGGCAACCATGCGCTCTATGATACTCGGCCGCCTCTCGCTGTCCCAGACGGGGTTCCAGGCAAGGCCAGGCTGCTCGGTATAATCCCGTCGAGAGGTGAACCGAGATGGCTGCGGCCGATTCCGATAGGCAAAAGTCAACTTGGCGGACCAAGGTCGGGCTCGCCATGATGCTGCGAGGCGGAGTGATCATGGACGTCACCACCGCCGAACAAGCCCGCATCGCCGAAGACGCGGGCGCGGTCGCCGTAATGGCCCTGGAGCGGGTGCCGGCCGACATTCGAGCTCAGGGCGGGGTCGCGCGCATGTCCGACCCCAAGATCATCCGCGAGATTCAGGAAGCGGTCTCCATCCCCGTGATGGCCAAGTGCCGTATTGGGCACTTCGTGGAAGCCGAGATCCTGCAGGCCCTGAAGGTGGACTTCATTGACGAGAGCGAGGTGCTCACCCCTGCCGACGAAGAGCACCACGTAGACAAGCACGCCTTCGACGTGCCTTTCGTCTGCGGCGCACGAAACCTGGGCGAGTTCCTGCGAAGGGCTGCGGAAGGCGCGGCCATGGTGCGCACGAAGGGTGAAGCGGGAACCGGAGACGTGGTGGAAGCCGTGCGCCACATGAACTCCATCATGCGCGACTTCCGCCGCATCCTGAATGCTCCCGATTTCGAGCTGAGCGCCATCGCGAAGGAGCTCCAGGCACCGTACGAGTTCGTCGTGGACGTGAAGCGCGAGGGCAAGCTGCCAGTGCCGAACTTCTCGGCGGGCGGCATCGCCACTCCCGCGGACGCGGCGCTCATGATGAAACTCGGTGCCGAGTCGGTGTTCGTGGGCAGCGGCATCTTCAAGTCCGAGGACCCGCCGCGCAGGGCGAAAGCCATCGTTCAAGCCGTGACTCACTATAACGATCCCGCCAAGCTGGCGGAGATCTCCGAAGGCCTCGGCACGCCGATGTCTGGCATTCAGGCGAGCTCGCTGCGGGAAGAGGAGCTGTTAGCGCCTCGTGGGTGGTAACCCGCCCGTCGGCGTCCTCGCTCTGCAGGGCGACTTCGCCATGCACGTGCAGGCGCTGGAACGCATCGGCGCTCGGACCGTCGAGGTGCGAACGGTTCGCGACCTCGAACGGGCCGAGCGCCTCATCATGCCGGGAGGGGAAAGTACCACGGTCTCGCGCCTGCTGGCCTTCGAGGGACTGGATGTAGCGATCCTGCGACGCGCGGAGAGAGGCATGCGCATTTGGGGCACCTGCATGGGGCTCATCCTGCTGGCCAAGCGTGTTACGAACCGTCCGGTCTCGCCACTCGGCCTACTGGACGTGACCGTCGAGCGGAACGCGTATGGAAGGCAACTGGACAGCTTCGAGGCGAACTTCGAGTTCCGCCCGACAGGCGAGATCATTCGGGGCGTGTTCATCCGAGCACCGGTCATTCGAGAGGCCGGCCCCGGCGTCGAAGTGCTCGCAGTGCACGAGGATACGCCGGTCGCAGTACGCACGAAGACGTTGCTCGGCACCACTTTCCACCCCGAACTCACCTCCGACCCCACCATCCACGCGTACTTTTTGGGGATGTAGGGTCGAGACATCATGGCAGTGATGCCTCCGCCGCTTCCGGAGAGGCATCTACGGTTCCAAGACTCAGCACCAGGATTGACACGACTCTGGGTTCCCGCCTGCGCGGGAACGATACACACGGCGAGAGTGTGTTATCCCCTGTCGTTCCCGCGCAGATGCCCGTTGCAAAAGGGGTGTTTCGGGGTTGAAGGGGATGGTCGTGGGCGTGGCAGCCGAGCGGGCAGGTGGAAGCTCAGATGAAAGGGACTGCGACTCTATCTATAGCCGTTTTTCCATCTCTCCGAGCCACCCGAGAAGTCAAGATAGGAGCCTCTGAGCGAGTTCCGCGACACAAGAGGCCCCTACGAGCACTCACTGGGGCATGGATTCGGTAACTAACCCCGCTACCCATACCCTATCACATAGAAGCCACGAGATGCGCCTGCGCGCGGTAGTCCGCCGATCATGCCGACCCCTCATAGGTGTGACCCTGCGAGCTCTGGTCCATACAGCAGCATGCACAAAAGAGGAAATCAGGTGGAATACATCGCATGGGGCAGAACCGATGTACTGGTGAGCAAGCTGGCCTGGGGTGCACGAACTTCGGATGGGCACCGAGAACTTGGGCAACTATGCTCGTGAGCGCGGAGTGCCACCCGGTCAACTGGCACTGGCATGGTGCGCGTCGCAGCCTAGCATCACTTCGCCTATCATCGGGCCGCGGACGATGGATCTGCTCGAGGATAACCTGTTATCGCTGAGCATCTAGATCGCGGATCATGTCCGGTCCGCAGACTCCGCCTCGTGTGCTGCAAAATCGAAGTGCTGAAGTCGATCGGAACGTGGCGTAGAGAACCTCCTCGCGCCATCGTGCGTGGTGCCCATCATCTTACCCTGGCGCGACTCGCCGGGGCTCGGCAGCCGCAACCTGGGTCTTACGGCTTGTGACACCCACTCCACCGTTGACTGCTAGCGAGGTTCGTTTACCAGACTAACTCTCGAAGATTTCCCCGATGTGACGTGCAGCAAGTTTGAAAAGGTCAGCGGGCATCTCGATCGTTATGACCTTCAGGGGGACGCTGTTGTCACCATGCATCGCTCGAACGAAGACTGCCTTCTTCTCATAGTCGGACCTCACCAAACCCTTCTTTGGTGACGTTGGCACGTTCTCGTGCGGATACTCGTATCGTTCCACGAAGTCGCAATCGTCTAGACTTAGCAACTTGGTGCTATGAGGTTGCCAGTGGTGCATCTCACTCTTGGAAAGTCGATTCTTGTTGCTGGACCCAGCCTGACCCGAGACCTCACCCGCTGCGCCGCGATAGAGTTCCCAGAGGAGCATGCCGGCAGCGTTGAGTTGCATGAGACCATCGGCCTCGTCAACCAAAAAGCGGAGTTGCGGAGTACCCTGCAGCCAGCCTCCGTGATTGATTTCGTCGGCTCTGGTTACATCATCCTGTAACTTGGCAAAGAAGTCCTCGTTGTCACGTACCAGAGACATGTCCAGCTTCACCGGTAGCGCCGGAAGCCACACCAACTCCTTATACAACTCGTGTACGTAGCACACGCGGCAGCCAAGGAGCGTAGCAGCAAGATACATGTATGCTGTCTCCGCCTTGAACCCACCTGTCGCGCAGAAGATGGTTCCTGAGCCGACCTTCTGTGCTTTGCGATGTAGGTCGAACATGAGATGCACCAGAGCGCGCAGTCCTCGATCCGTTACGTCACCAGTCTTGTAGTTAAGGCCGCTGATCTCGTGAGCTTGCGTGCGGAAACCCCGTCCTTCGTAATACTTGGTTAGCACCTCGGCGCACCAGCGCCCCTCGTCAGTGGCCGTGTGCAGAAATGCGATCGCGTCACCTGTCTCGAGTCCTACCTTGTTTAGGGTGTTGGTCTCGGCAGAAGCGGTGACAGGATCGGCACCTCGGAGCCAATGAGTGGCTTCGGCCGAGTTTGGGAGCGAATTATCTCTGTCGCGACCCTCCCACGGTCGGCCTTTGTTGGTGAGCAGCGATGTGCCCACAGTGACGATAAAGGTCTTCATTCTCGAATCCTCACATTAACTCTTGGATAGCGATAGACGAGTCGGGATCTGGGGAGCGCCGATCGGCGGGTCTTGCTTCGTCGCGCCCGCTATCACGCGCTCCATCAGCGATACGAGATCCGCATAGACATGTTGATACTGCTCCTCGGCTATGGGTCGTAAGCCATGGGCCATCGAGCTGTTGTTACGCACATCCAGTGCGTCCAGAATCCGTTCCTTTTTCTCACGCCAGACATCGGCAACGACTTCGTCTCCAAGGTCGGTAAGCAGCTCATACGCCTGCACGAGGCTCACCTGGATCTTCCCATTCGCAGAGCGCCTACCTTCATACTTCGGCTGAAGCTCGGCCGGCAAGCGCTCTATTGGGACGTCGGCGCTGTCAATGCCAAACGCCGTGCGCAAGCGTACCTGCGCTGTTAGCTCGACCGCTCGGTAGAGCCGGGCCACCGCGTCGTCATATCGCTCTGTAGCCGCACGGCGCTCCGCATTGCGTACTAGGTCCTCGGCAAGCTCATATCCGGTGCTCTTCCCGAAGCTCGCATCGTCGGCAGCAGCATCCATACCACGGCGCGCGGAGATAAGCTTCTGCAAGAAGACCCCCAGAGGGCGGATCTGATCGCTCTCCATGTGCGGCTCCAACAGGTACATCGCGCCCTCGTAGTCCAATCGGTCCCACGCCTCGAAGGCCCGACAGAGCGATGCGAGGTCGCGGATCCGGGACTGCAATCCCGGCGAGAGTTGCGTCGAACGTAGCAATCCGTCGAGCTGTGTAACTGCCCCAGTGTAGTCGTACTTCTCCAGCTGGCTAGGAACCCACTGGTTCACGACCCGCGCCACACGAAGGCTAGACGTTCCGACCAAAATCGGCGCCTCGCCGCCGTGCACGCGCTCGATATCCCTGCGCGGGCCAGCTTCGATGTACAGCATGACACCGAGGTCAAACGCGGCCATCGCCAGCGCAACGGACATGGTCTTCGTACCCCCGGTATAGTCCGCAAGCACTTCGCCCCCGGGGTCCTGCGACTGTACCGCTCGGATCGCGTCAGCGATAGCATCGTAACTGTCCTCTAGCGCATCCTCGTGCTCCAGGACCAGTACATCCTTCTCTGCGTCAAAGCGCTCCTCGATGCCTGCCTGCTTGACGATATTGGGTAACCGACGGACCTCGCAGCCCTCACGAACCTCGCAAGGAGTGCCTTCGCCAACCACCTGGTTCCGGCTCTTCTGTGAACAGACGAAGAGAACTCGCGTAGGCCGAAGTTTCTTAATGGCCGTTACGACGGGCTGGAACGATCCACCGACTGTGACGATGAGAGTTTTTGACATGGGTACCTCCTATCTCCGAACCTTGAATGCCGAGTAGGTGCTACGTACAGTAGGAGCACTGCCCCAGAGCGAGATGACGGTTTGAGTCCCCTTGTTAGCGGGGCGGTTGCTGCGACTGCAGCCCTCCGGGCCCACTCCAGAGGACCTCATCACCATTTCGCTTTTCCCCAATCTATGTTTCAGTCCCCTTGTTAGCGGGGCGGTTGCTGCGACCAATAAATGCGAACCGGGTTCACGTCGAGCCAGCGTAGTTGCATCGCTGCGGAAGTTCCAGGAGCAAGCGCAACTCCGGCCGACCCCCTCGCTTCGCAGCCCGAGGGAGGCCTCGGCACCGTGTCGAATCGAGAGGGGACACCGAGTCGGGTTTCGGAGAACCCCATGACGCCCAGCACTTTACCTATCGTGACAGACGACGGGCCGGTTGCCGGCATCGTACTTTCTGCCAACGCCTCGCGCCTGGAGCGACGCGCAGCCGAGGAGCTAAGCGAGTACGTTCATGCTATCACCGGCCATTGCCTGCCGATTTGCGACCGGTTCGACCAGGATATAACGAACATCCTGTTAGGAATGCCATACACTCATCCGATCATCGCCGAGCTGCATGGCGCCGGATCGATTACTTTGCCCGATGGGCTCGACAGGACAGACGGCTTTACACTGGTCAGCACACGACATCGGGGTGCGCCATGCCTGTTACTGGCGTGCGGACGGGAGCCTGCATGTCTGTACGCGGTCTATCATCTGCTAGCCCAATACTGCCATGTCGGCTTCTTCGGGGATCACGAACGGGTGCCAGTTCGAAACACTCTCACGCTGCCCCAGATCGACCAAGTTAGGCTACCTCGGTTCGATGGTCGTCAGAACTTGCAGGGTTGTTCGGCATTCTATACCTCATGCTTCTGGGGCTGGGCCGATTGGCGACGTGAGATCGAGTGGAGCGTCAAGCGAGGTTTCAATGTTCTGCATATATCGCTTGGAGCCAAGGTTCTCGACCATGAGGCTCTCCGAGCGATGAGTGTTCCGGCGGATTCACCCAATCGAATGGAGCGTGTGCATGCGGATTTGGGCTGGCAGTGTGCGCAGTATGCACGCGACCTAGGACTCCGGGTCGTGACACCAGCGGGTACGACCGGACTCGTACCACCGGCGTTTCGAAAAGTTCACCCACAGGCGACCTACTTCGAGATGCAGTGGTTCGACTATGCGCCGCAGCTCTTCTTGCATCCATCCGATCCCCTATTCGAGCAACTACTATCCACGAGGCTGAGTCTTGCGGATCAGTTATACGGCCCATCCGACCTGTACTCGTTGGACGTATATGCGGAGATGGAGCCGCCCGGCACGCCGAAGGAGCGCGAAGAGGCCAAGAGGGCATTCTCGCGGGCCGCAGTCTCCGCCCTGCGGGGGCACAACCCCGATGCGAAGTGGATCGTGAGCGGGTGGGGGTTCGTGGAGCGCAAGTACTGGCCGCTGGAGCACATCGAGGCTGTGCTGGAACCGTTTCCGGACGATATGCTGGTGCTGAACGACCTCACTGCTAACTACACTACCAGCGACGGGCTCACGAAGCTATATCGCGAGACCGATGGGTTTTTCGGCAAGACTTGGGGTTGGACGGTCTTTCACTGCTTCGGTGGGAACACGCACTTGCACGGCGACGTGCGGGGCCTGATAGAAGGCGCGCGGGAAGCCACCGGGTACCCATCCGCAAAGTGGTCGTATCATGCGCCCGAGGCGATACGTCACAATGCGCTCTACTACGATCTCGCATGTCAGTTGGCCTGGAACCCCGAGGGTGTTTCGTTGGCGGATTTCCTGAGGGACTATACCGTTCGACGATATGGCGAGGAGGGAGCGGATGCGATGCTTCTCGCTCTCGAGCGACTTATCGAGACCGTCTACTCCTGGTACGACACGAACGATTGGCATGGACCTGTGTATCAGTTCACGCCCGTCGAACCGGACAAGCCTTGGTGGCGTAAGCGAGCCGGCTTCGTGCCTGCCTTGCGTGAGGCCACGGAGGCTGCTCTGGCCGCAGCGTACCTACTAGAGTCGGAGGCCTGCTATCGACGAGACTTGGTCGACATTTCAAAGGAGTATGCCGGCAATTTCGTGACGGCTACTATCGTTCGGCTATGGTCCGTGCAGCATGAGGAGGAGTTCGAGACGACAGCAAGGCAGGTTTTGCAAGGTCTGGACGCCGTTCAGCAGATTGCTGCACTGCTGCCCGAGTATCGGATTCAGGAGGAGATCGAACGAGCGGTCGCACCGCCTTTCGAGATAGCGCGCGACGAGGCGAAGCGCGAGATACGCACACGTTATACGGTATTGATAGACTTCGAGCACTACGATACGCTACTAGACTACGCCAGGCGTGATATGTACGAGCTCGTGAAGCACTACTATCGGCCACGAATACAGATCCTGATCGAGCACCTGAGAGAGTGCCGCAGGGCAGGCATGCAACCTTCGGCAAAGTGGCTGCACGATGCGTGCCGTGACATCGCTAGGCGCTTCATCGAGGAGTCTCCCGAAGAGCCCACGACCTCCTATCCGGAAGTCGTCGCCTCCGTTCGCAAGGCAATCAGTCCCTTACTCCAGCAGGATACACGGAGCCCTCGACGAACACGAGCCCAGCGCTTTGGGAGGCGATGATGCATATCTTTGCGGCATTCGTTAGCTATGCTTTGTTTCTCGCCGCTAGTTCGGCCCCAGCAGCACCCCAGGACGCGGGCTGGACGACCATTTTCTCGGACGACTTCTCGGCCGGTGACGAGGCTTTCGCTAGGAACTGGTCTGCTTTCGCAGGCCATTGGTATGTGCAGGACGGAGTATTGAACCAGGATCACAGCGGATACGATCTCGGTGCCGTGGTACGCGACATGTACCTGCGTTGTGACCACCGTATCGAGGCTCGCGTGCGTCTGGTAGGCGGAGGCGCAGGCAGCGGGCTCTACTGGAACGTGGCAGATCAGCGCACCGGCGAAAACGGTAACATGCTTCGTTTCGATGGCAGTGTGCCTATCATGTACGGTTGGATGAAGGGGCGCTACTTCCTCGGATCGGGAGGTGCGTCCGGGTCCTTGTATGCTGACGGTACATGGCACGAGATGCGCATGGACGTGTGGAATTCGCGTGGCACCTTCGACGTGTACTGGGACGGGCGAAAGATCGTAGACGCGGCGCCTATGTACCATCGAGCGGGCTATGTGGGCCTGCAATCCTCGATGGGTCACAGCCAGTTCGATGACGTTCGCGTGTCGGTCCCAGAGGGCGTGGATTGGCGGGCGAAGCCGCGTGGCAAGGTGATGCCCGAGTGGGTGGAGTCGGTAACGGTGTTACCGGATGGCAACATCGCGTATCCGGTGCGCACACTTGGAGTGGTGCAGGTGGTAACTCCCGATGGGGTGTTGGTGAAGGAGTTGGGCGACCGAGTGCTGCACTCCCCCGTCGCTGTGGCTTGTGATGCTCAGGGTACTATCTACGTGGTAGATGCCGGCGACAACCGGCTCAAGCAGTTCCGAGCAGATGGTAGTTCTTCTGGCGAGTGGGATGTGCCCGGGTCGAGTGCCCTTTATGGCATCGCGGTTACCCCCAACGGCGATATTTGGCTCTCCGATCCGCCTGGTCGCGCTCTCTATCGCCTAACTAGCTCAGGGGTGGTGGCGTCCAGAAAGGGAGAGGAAGTCGGGCTCGGCTACCCTAGGCACTTGAGCATCGTCGGCTCCAAGTTGTACGTTGCAGACGGCTCTCGGTGTCACATCGTCGACCTGGCAAGTGGCATGGCGGATGCCATCGATCTGAAAGTGCCCGTCCGGGCAGTCACCGCTGATCGAAGAGGCAATCTCGTCGTCTCGACGGGTGAGCGGGTCGAGACGTTTGGTACCGACGGGAAGCGAATCGCGAGTTACGAGGGCTCGATGGCAGGAGGTGTCTTCGCCGAGCAGATTGCCATTGACTCTTCCGGGCAGTTCGTCGTGGCCGATGGGTGGCAAAAGCGAATCGTAATCCTATCGCCCAAGCTCACGGAGACGAAGCCGGTGGTAAGCAGAATAGGAACTGACTCTGCAACCGTTAGCTGGCGTACCGACCTGCCCACTCCCACGAAGCTGCACCTCTTGGACATCCATGTGGGTGCAACGCTACCTCCCTCTGCGGACTACTCATACGCAAAGGTTTTCGGTGACGGCAAGTCACGAACAGACCACAAGGTAGAGATCAAGGGGCTGAGCCCGGCCACTCGATACACCTATGCCGTGTCTTCCCCGGTGCGTGCCATCCCTGCCGAGGGTCTCTCCACTAACTACCGATTCACTACGTTGCCACCCAAGGGGATGATGGCATACTCCGAGGTCCCGGTCGCGGTGATCGCGTATGCTAACGTCACCTTCGAGAGTCAGCGTGATCCCTCTGGCACGGTCCCGCCGCCCACCGTACGTGACGACGCCTGGTTCGATCAGGTGGTCCGGACCCACGAGGGTATGCGCATGTTCTACTGGACCAACTCGATGTTCCGCCTGGACCCCAAGTGCATGTACTTGAAGGTGGAGCGTCCGGTGGACTTCACCCACCTCGGCTCCAGCAGCGAAGAGGTGTTCCGCGACGTTCTTACGCTGGCAACACGGGAGGGTTTGCAGCCTACGGACTTCGGGGCCGTGATAGTAATCGGCGGGAACTGCTGCTATGCGTATCCGTGGCCTACTCCGTGGTGGGGAGGCAAGCTCACTCATACCACGGGATGTTGCTTTGCCGGTGGCGGTGACATGTGGCTGAGCACCCACGAGTTTCACCACTTGACCGAGGGATGGATGGGTGCTTCCGGCACGCGAGGCTACCAGAGTGCTGACATGCCGTGGGGCTTGGCCGGCCGCTTTGGCGAGAACTACGACTTCCTGGCATACACCCTCCGCGTGATGCCGCGTGATAGCTTTCTCAACCTAGCGTTCGGGAAGTTGGTCGTGACAGCCGACAGAGATGCCGACGGCGTGCCGGACGACGAGCCGCGAGCGATATGGGACGAAAAGCGGGCCGGTACGAACCAGAACGATCCGAACTCGTACCGCAATGGTTTGAACGACCTGCAGAATCTAACGGCGTCTACGATGCACCCAGCGGTTCGCGGCCACGAGCATCCGATGCTGGTGAAGCAATTCGACTTGAAATACCCCTTTGCCGTGTTCGATTATGCCTACGATCGGCCGAAGAGGTCCCCCGAGATCGATGGCAAGTTGGATTCGGGAGAGTGGGACGTTTTCGCCACGACACCTAACGCGGTAACCCCATTTCCTAGGGGGTCGATCTATCGTACTGCCATGCCGCCGCCGCCCGGGGCCGATTACCGGATGCAGACGTATCTCAACTGGGACGATGAGCACCTATACATCGCGGCACGTGCGCCTTTCCGCTTCCTGTTGTCCCCACAGCTCGACTGCAACGCGGATGGATACTTCCACGGAGCGGACAACTTGCGCCTGCATGTTCAGATACCGCGAGACGAAACCTCTGCACCTGCCAACGAAGTGCGCCGGGCCGAAGGCATCATGGTGTGGAACAACGTGGAGCCGGTTCAGCAGAGGGGTGTGCCCGATTGGACGAATGCACTCTATGACAAAGCAGGTGACACCAAATGGGCATGGGGGCGCGATGCCGAAGGGTGGTACTGCATGGAGATTGCGATCCCACGGTGTGACGCAGTTGGGCTGACGCCGAAGCCCGGTAAGGAGATGGGTATTCGGCTGTGGGTGCGTGCAAGCCTACCGGCCACGGAGCGAGACGCCGATCCGGGTTACGCGTTCGAGATGTTCGGAAGCTGCGAGTATGGCTACTTCCGGCTGTCCAGGTAGGTGGGTGAGATGCATTTCGTAACTATTCTTCTGGCGACGGTCGGAGTCGCCTTACAAGGCACCCAAGATGCAAGCGTGTGGAGCGAGACGGTGCAGGCCGGGCAGGAACTTCGTGGATGGCGTCCCGTCGGCAATGGGTTGGTGTTCGGCTATATGGGACCCAACGTTTGGGCCGCCGCTCTCCACCAGATCACGGGGCCGCACATCATGCTCGCCGGCGTGATGAACAACACGTCCGCTTTCGGGCCGAGTACCGTCGCGCTGTCAGTGGGCGGCGAAAACGTAACATTCGAATCTGCTACCATGTCACGCATCCGCGGTACGGGGATCGTGGTGGTAGACCTGACAGCCGAGAACGTCGCCATGCGCGTGTTCACTTATGCGCCCTTCGGCACCAAGGCACTGCTGCGAACGGTGTCGGTGCGAAACCTCGGCGACACGCCGATCGGTCCCATCCGAATTACTGCCTCGGTGCACCGCACGGAGGTGAAGGATGGCAGGCTGTTCGACAGTTTCAAGGGCTCGACGGATGGTCACGCAATGGGGCTTACCAGGCAGCTGTTCTCCGGGTTCTTAGAGCCATTCGAGGCCAGCTCCACGCCGGACCGAGTGGGTGTGATCTCCACCGAAATCGGCACCATTGCGCCGGGTGCCGAGGCCGTTCGCACGCAGTACCTGGTCTTTAGCATGGCGGAGGATGACGACCACGAGCATACACTCGCTGATCTCCGACAGCCGGCCTCCACACTCATGGCCCGATGTGCCGATGGGTGGAGGCAGTGGCTGGCCACGACAGTTCGACTAGACTGCCCCGACAAGCGGCTGACTGACCTGCTGGAGGAGACGGCCGTATCGGTCCGCGTACAGACTGCGGACCCGCAGAAAGCGGCGGGCCCCATGGAGTTCTTTGCCGGGGTATGGGTGCGCGATTCGGTCGGACCTTTCAAGTACTACCTTCGAATAGGTGACTTCGAGACGGCACGCAAGATGCTGGAGTTCTACTATCGAGCCTCGGCATACAACAAGGTCATCCCCAACTGGTTCCCGATGGACATAGACGTCGCTCGACCGGTGGACCCCGAACTCGACTGGTCAGCAGTACGCACAGATCGAGTGGAGACGCCTTCGTGGTTGATCATGCAACATGCGTGGTACTACCGCTTCACGGGTGACCTGGCACCGATACGCGAGCACTGGGAGTACCTGAAGCGCTGCCTGATGGGCCAGTTGATAGACGAGAAGGGCGTACCTTACACTACGATCAACTATGCATACATCGAGCCGATCCCGAACACGCTTTATCGCTTCCCCCACCACGGTGACGAGACCTGGATCTACCCCGGATTCGAGGTGCTCAACTCCCCCGTCTTCCCAGAGCCAAACGACCACGTGCACTGGGATCAGTACAGCGCGGATAGCACGTGGGAGTTCGTAGTTTCTGCCGAAATCCTGACCGAGTTCGCCAAGCTGTTAGGCAAACAATCAGAAGCCGAGCAGTTCCGCAAGATCGCTCGGGACAGTCGGGCCGCATGCGAACGAGACTACTGGATGCCGGAGCGAGGGTTCTACTCCCCTGCAATGGGCATGGTCTCGCTCGATCGACACCAGCCTCCGTTTACCGCAGTCAATCTGAACCCGTTGTGGATAGGGTATCTGAGGCCGGAAGAACCGAAGGCGATCTCCAATCTTACAGAGACCATCAAGTACACATACAACCCCAACGGACTGCTCGACGCCACAGAGACACTCAAGGTGTACGTCGGTATGCTGCCAGGCATGTTCCTGTACAACCTCGCAGCGGTGCATCATCCTCTCGCGGAGAAGACGCTGAGCGCCATGGTAGCCGTAGCTTCTCCGAGCGGGGAGTACACGGAAAAGCACCTAACCGAGCCGACCGGATACCGCACGGACTTCCTCGGTCATCGCATACGCCCTTGGGAGGGTGGTATCAACGCAGACGCCGCACTCTACTACCTAACGGGCCTCGACCCCGACGTCGGTCGTGACAGCATCTCGCTCTGCCCACGATTGCCTGGTGGGTGGAAAGAGATGAGCGTGACCAACCAACGAGTCGGCAAGGGCCGCCTCGGGATCCGAGTCACCGACGATGGCTCGGCTCGTAAGTACGTCCTAACTTGGGCTGGGGGGCAGCCACCAGAGATCGCCTTCACCACCGAGATACCGCATGCCACGATTCTGTCGGTCCGAGTGAGCGGCAAGGAGGTGTGGGTGGCACCGCGCAACCGATGGGATGTCTCGACGGCGACCTTCGCTATCGCTCTCGGTTCTCGTCCCACTCAGATCGAGGTCCGGTACGAGCCTGGCGAAGTGAAACCAGTCGAACCAGTGCGAGAGAGGTACCGTTACGTCGTACCCGACAAGGTGCCGTTCCACGACGTCGTGCTGTGGTTGCAGGAGCCGCGCAAGACGAGCCCGCAAGACGCTAGGACCTACGATCTGCTGAAGGACAAGCTACGTACACGAATCATTACACCCTTCATGCCGGCTAGTCCCGATTGGTTGCGCCCGTTTCTGTTGCGTCCGGACGGCAGTCCGAATGCCAAGGTGTTCCTGATGGGCCCACGTTCCGTAACGGACTCGCTCAAGTATGCGAAGTGGTGGGGCGATCCAGAGCTTTCACGACTACTGAGCGAGTACATGTTCGCTGGTGGCGTGGTGGCGCTCGTGAAACCGGGTGAGACGTCGTCCGAGTGGTTCGGGAACCTGCTATCGGAGGCGCGATATGCTGTGCTACCCTCGCCTCAGACACCGAGCGTGCCGGCTACGGGAGCAGAGGGTGTACTAGCATCTCTGGGACTGCTCGAGACGAAGGCGTCGGGCATGTACGTGTTCAGCGGACTCGGCGCGCTGGCCCACCCCTCGACCGAGCCTGGCGCTGCTACGATAGTAGGCAAGCCGATCGGCAAGGGGTTCTTCCTGGCTACACTCGCAGACCTCGACGCCCAGTCGCTCGCGGACCTCGCATCGCGATTGACCCAGCCCCATGTGACATCCACAGTGCGAGACGCGCTCGTCAGGCGAGCAGCCGGATCTGCAAGCAATGCATTCGAGGACCAGGGCCGAAACGGTACCTACGAGGACGACTTCAGTCGCTATCCCAATGGAAGTATGGGCCTGCCGGCTTGGCTGCCTATCTCCGGCTCCTGGCAGGTACAAGGCGGCGAGTACCACGAGCTGTCGTCCAACGGATACGACTTCTGTAGCACGCTCAACGTCAAGCTGACGGGAGACTACCGCGTGGAGGCCGTATCGCATCTGGTCGAGGGCATCTACGAGACCGGTTTCGTATTTAACTCGGCGTCGCGTTATGCCATCACCCAGAGTCAGATGGTACGGTTCTCCGGTCCAGAGCAAGTGTGGTGTGGACCGCTGCAGGGCGGTTTCAGCTTGAAGCATGTGCTGAACACCGACATCACCGTACGCGACTCCACACCTCACACCCTCGCGATAGACGTGTACAACAGCAGAGGCAGTTACGACGTTTGGGTGAACGGCAAGAAGATCGGCACGGACCTCCCTCTCGCTGTGAGATTGGAGGAAGGGCAGACAGGGTACGTCGGACTGCTGAGTTGCCGAGGTCACGTCGCCTATTCCTCTGTCAGCGTTCGACCGATCCGTCGCTAATTGCACCGTGGTTTGACTCGTATCCCAGTGTTACCTGTATACTGCGAGCATGTTGTTGGAGATAGCTTGCATGATCTGTCTAGCCGCCGATCAGCCTCTGCCGACTATGCAGGACTGGCTCGTTCGAGACACCGGATTCATAGCTCGAGTAACCACTGATGGCAGCAATCTCGTCTTGCAGAATGGGTTGGTTCGTCGCATCTGGCGACTGAAGCCGGGGCTCGGATGCTACAGCATGGTCGAACTGCGAAGTGGTATGGAGTTCCTTCGTTCGATTCGTCCTGAGGCAATCGTCACGCTGGACGGCCAGCCGTACCAGGTCGGCGGGCTCGTAGGTCTTCGTGACCACGGCTACCTCGACGCAGCATGGCTGAGTGATCTGAAACCCGATGTCACTGGTTTCCAATACGTGCGGCACCGGGTCGAGCGACCATCCGCATCCCTTCCGTGGGCGCCAAAGTACGGCGCACCCGACACACCCTGGCCTCCGAAGGGCATCAGACTACTGCTCGACTTCGAGGCTCCCAAATCGATGGAGGCCGACATCCGCATCACCGTCGCTTATGAGCTCTACGATGGCCTGCCCTGTTTCGATAAACGCGTAACGATCGCGAACTACTCCGATCATCCCGTGACAGTGGGTGCTCTGACCTGCGAGCAGCTAGCCGTGACACCCGACCAGGCTCCGAGATTGCTGGTAGAGAGCGACTACAGCTTTCACAACACGGTCACCACGCGCTGGGAGAACGACCCCCAGTATGTGACCGCGGCGTTCGGATCTCAACAGGAGTACTACCATCGTGATGCGCTACGTCACATCGCCACGAAAGGCCTCGACGACCTTTGGCACCACGAGGACAATGGTCATCAGACCGGCATGGGCGATCACCGGACTCTAATGAGCAGTCGCTATCCACTGGGCCCTGCAAAGACGCTAGCCCCGGGCGAGAAGTGGTCGTCTTTTCGCACGCTGGAGTTGCTCCACGACAGCGATGATCGTGAACGCCAAGGACTCGCACGCAGAAGGATGTATCGCAAGTTGGCGCCTTGGGTGCAGGAGAATCCAGTTTTCATGCATCTCCGGGCCTCCGACTCCGACTCCATCCGCCGTGCTGTGGACCAGTGTGCAGCGGTTGGGTTCGAGATGATCATACTGACCTTCTGGAGCGGATTCGACATGCTGACTGAGGATCCGAAAGAGGTGGCTCGATACAAGGCCGACTTCGCGTATGCCCACCAGCGAGGTATCAAGATAGGTGGCTACATACTCTTCTGCTCCACAGCCAGCTATGGCAGCGAGCACGACGCCGTGCAGCAAGTCTATCCACCCAGCCTATGTCTCGGCTCGGCACACAGCGACGCGTACTTCGAGCGGCTCTGGCGGTTCATGACTGAAACGGAAATGGATGTGATCGAGACGGACGGACCGTACCACGGATATCCGTGCCACTCGACCGAGCACAAGTATCACACTGGATACGAGGATTCCATTCGGGTGAACTGGGAGCGTCAGCGTGAGTTCTTTCAAGAGTGCCGTAGGCGTGGGATCTACGTCAATGCACCAGACTGGTACTTCCTTTCCGGCAGTAACAAAACCGGCATGGGGTACAGGGAGGAGAACTGGTCTCTCCCACGAGAGCTTCAGGTCGTGATCGCCAGACAGAACATATACGATGGTACCTGGGAGAAGACCCCGAGCATGGGCTGGATGATGCTACCCCTCGTCGAGTATCATGGAGGTGGGCCGGCTGCGACGTTGGAGCCCCTGGAAGAACACCTCGACGCTTATGAGGCCCACCTCGCGCAGAACTTCGGCTCCGGAGTCGTCGCTTGCTATCGTGGACCACGCCTCTACGACACTGATGTTACGAAGTTGGTCGTGCACCGCTGGGTCGCATTCTATAAACGCTATCGTGACATTCTGAACTCCGACATCATCCACGTTCGAAGACCGGACGGCCGTGACTACGACTGCATGATGCATGTCAACCCAGACCTCGAGACGAAGGCGCTCGCGATGGTCTATAACCCTCTGAGTGAGGTCATTACGCGTTCCGTCCGATTGCCACTCTACTACACGGGCCTATCGGACAAGGCCATCGTGCGAATCGAGGACGGCGATGCTGCGTGCTACGCACTCGATAGGGATAGGTGCATCGAAGTCATCGTGCAGATCCCCGCGCGCGGATGGACGTGGCTGACGGTGGAGTGATCGATTGGGCGAACACCGGGTTTCGATGCAGGGCATCCAGCGATTCCCTGCCCACTATCGCTCCACACCGCAAGACCTAACGGCCGGCCGTAGTAGTGTCGCTCTTCGCCCTTCAGTGATCGCCTCGTTCGGTGGGGTGTAGGGCAGCATCGCAGACCCGAAGCGCACTCCGTCTATCAGGATGCTGTGCGCCGCGCCACCCGACCCACCGCCAACGAACGCCAACTCGATAAAGTCCACTCGCCGCAGTGAACCACCTAACCAGATAACACGTTCCCACTCCGGCGACTCGGCGAGTGGAACACGAACGGTCTGCCAGCCCTTACCCGCAGCATCGACGGGCAGAGATCGCCTGTCCGAAGGGCGAATACGGACGAAGCTACCATCGTTGCTGCGCAGGTACAGCGTGGGATTGGGGCCACGCCACTGCGTCTCGGCCGGCAGCTTGACCTGGAATTCCACGTATTCGGTGGTACGCAGGTCCCAGCCCGCATCCCGCCACTCGGGGAAGACCGCATAGTGCTCGTACCCGTAGTTGTAGTTGAGCGCGAGCGCGTACTTACCGACTTGGGCGTCGTCGGGAACCGGATAGAGCCGGGCTTCGTTGGAGCCCAGTCCTACGCGCCGCAGCTCCACAGGTCGGGGGTCTCGGTGTAATCTTCGGGTGGCTGGGTGGAGAGCGTCGAGGCGATCAGGAATGTGCAGAGAAGCAACATGGGGGCGCCTCCTATCGTTTCAGGAGTCTACCCGCCCCGTGCAGCAGCTGCGTCTAGTCTTCGGCGGGTGGCAGGGAAGCAAGAACGTCTCGTGCGTCAATCGGGGCCTCCACGCGCTCGTCCCCCACGATGCGCCCGTCGCGGAAGCGAATGATGCGCTCGCAGTGCTGCGCGATGTCGTGCTCGTGCGTGACGATGATGACGGTCTTGCCTTGGCGGTGCAGGTCCTGAAAGATAGCCATGATCTCTGCGCCGGTTCGCGTGTCCAAGTTGCCGGTCGGCTCGTCTCCCAGAATGATTTTGGGGTCGTTCACGATGGCACGTGCAATCGCCACACGCTGCTGCTGCCCACCCGAAAGCTCGTTGGGCCGGTGATGCATGCGATCAGCCAGACCGACCCGGTGCAGCGCTTGCGTGGCAATCGCTGCTCGACCACGTGCACCCGAGTACACTAGTGGTAGTTCGACGTTGCGCAGTGCCGTTGTGCGCGCTAGAAGGTTGAAGGTCTGGAACACGAACCCGATCATTCGGTTACGCACTTCGGCCAGGCGGTTGTCGCTTAGGTCCGACACCTTCTCGCCCGCAAGGATGTATTCTCCGGAGGTCGGTCGGTCGAGACAGCCGATGATGTTCATGAACGTGGACTTTCCCGAACCGGACGGGCCCATGATCGCCACGAACTCGCCGTCCCCGATCGTGACATCCACTCCTCGCAGTGCGTGCACCGTGCTGGAGCCCATGCGATAGTCTTTGTAGATGCTACGGGTTTCGATTAGCACACTCACGGCGTCTCCCCTATCATCGCCTGCCCGCTGATTAGTGCCAACCTGCTATCGGCCACATAGTAGTCATACACCGCTTGCACGGAGTTCGTTTCCGCAGTCACCAGTGCAAGTTGGGCGTTGATCACTTCGGACAGGCTCGCCGCACCGAGTCGCCGTGCCTCCTCCGCAGCCTCGTAGTTCACCCGTGCCGCCCGCAGCGCGACCTCTGCGGCACGAAGCGCGCTCGCTCGAAGTGTCAGCTCCAGGTAGCCGGACTCGACCTCTGCCCGCACGGTCCGCTGCTGCTGCACGTAGCGAAGACGTGCGGACTCCTCGGATGCCACCGATGCGCGTACGTTCTCGCGCCGCAGCCCGGCGTCGAAGATGGGAATGCTCGCCATCAGCGTAAGCCTACGGTTGTCGCCCGCTTGCGTCTCCCAGCGCCGGGAGTATCCCGCCGAAAGCTCGAAGGTGATGCGTTGATCCAACTGGGCCTGCTGCACTGCGAGGCGTAGAGAGCGGAGGTTCTGCTCTTGGGCAAGCAGGTCCGGCCGCTGCGAGAGGGCCGACTGCTCATAAGTATCCAGAGGCGGTAGCTGCGCCGGCACGCTCGGGGCCGGCGGCGCCTCTAGGGGCGGAAGCGTCCGGTCCTCCGGGATCCCCATTACCGCCTTCAGCGAGGACTCGCTAGTGCCTGCACGGATGCGAGCCTGAATCAGGCTGACCTCGGCGTTGGCCAGGTCGGCCTCCGCTTGCAGGATCTCTTTGGCTGCGGTGTCGCCCTCCTCGACTCGGGCCCTGGTTATCTCCAGAATGGTCTTTGCCCGCTGCACTTGCGCTTCGGCGACACGAACGAGCTCTTGTCCGCGCAGCGCCTCGTAGAAGCCCGAAGTCGTCTCGTAGATGATGTTCCGGCGCTGCTGCCTCTCTTCTAGCCGCGCGGCCGCATACGCTGTGTTGGCTCTGTCGAACGAGGTCTTGCGCTGGCCCGAATCGAGCAGGGTCCACGAGACGTTCAGGCTCAGGTTCGTCTGACGGTAACTTCGGCTCGCGAAGGTGCCCTCCAAGCCGTAGTCGTTCGCCACGTTGTCCGTGTAGTCATAGCTCTGCACGATGGACGGGAAGTAGGAAGCCCGAGCCTGAATCACCCTGGCGCGCGCCGCATCGCTGTCGAACCGACTCGCCCCGACCAGGCCGTTGCGCTCCAGGGCGATGCGCACCGCAGACTGCAGGTCGAGGCTTGGGGGCAGATCCTGAGCAGGCGCGGCTGTGGCGACGAGCAGGGCGACGACACAAACGGTTGGCGGAACGAACGCAGGCATGGGCATTCTCGGTCTCCAGACACGGCCGCGTGTCACTCGCGGCGCTTTGCGGTTCTGACGCAGATTACCGGTCTGGGTTCGGCGGCGTTGCGTCCGCCCCTGCCGAAGCTGGGCCCAGCGTCCTGGCCCGTGGGAGTGCCTCGACCGCTTCCTTCGAGCCCGCTCGCGCCTTGGTAGTGTGCCTCCCCACCCAGGGGTCGACTCCAGAGTGGCAGGACGAAAGTGCGAGCAGGCTCGTGCAATACCACAAGGCTCCCGATTGACCCTCCGACCGTCCAAGAGGTAAGCTCACTATCCCGAAACAAGGTGCCCGGGTCGTCTAGCGGTCAGGACATCGGCCTCTCACGCCGAAGGTCGCGGGTTCGAATCCCGTCCCGGGTACCAGCACGAAAACTCGGAGCCCCCGTGCTATCTGCCACCCCGGCGACCGCCCACCCAATCCGTGTCCACGCCCGCCGCCATTAGCAGCTCCGAGAGCTGGCCGACGTGGCCCTGGAGATGGCGGATGTTCATGATTTGGTGGTCCAGCTTCGGCATGTCGTACCAGTGAAAGCCGGTTGTCGGCGAGTCCAGGTCCAGCTTGTCCACCACCGGGTCCACCATGGCATCTACCTGGCTCCAGTACTGCAGCAACTCTTGCTCGGTGTAGGGCACCGGCCGCTTTTCGTCCGGCCACTCGTCGGGCCATATGTCTTCGTACTCGCCGCGGTGCAGCTCCCACGGCACGAAGTCCGCCTCGCTCGGCTGCAGGTAGAGATGGGTGAAGAACAGAGCATGATAGGCGGTGCGCCAGAACGAGCGCGGACGGTCCCCCGCAGCCCACAGGTCGTCCGGACACCGCTCGATGCACTGCTTGAGCATCGCCAACGCCGCGTGATACTGGCTTTTCAGCGCCTGACAGATGTCCATCGAAGACCTCCAAGGCCGCAGACTTCGCCGATTATGACTCGGCTGCACGCGGGACTCGGAGGTGGCGTCAAGGAAATGCGCCCGACAAGCCCACTCTTTCGTACTCCCTTTCCGTCTTCCGGTGTCACAATGCAGGTTGGAACGCCTCCGAGATGAGGAGTCGGGAGGTGAGACCGATGTCCGAAGGAGAAGAGAAGGAGCGCGGCGACTCGGGGGCTCTGAACCGGCGCGAGTTTTTGAAGTGGGCCG